>JBFGZM010000001.1:0-42912 GCA_041586815.1 Marinobacterium sp.
GACCGGAACAGTTTGACGGAATGCAAGTACCCGAGGTGCTGCTGGGCGGCAATCACGAGGAAATCAGGCGCTGGCGCCTGAAACAGCAACTGGGCCGAACCTGGACAAGGCGCCCGGACCTGCTGAAAAACCTCGAGCTGGATCGCGAGCAGCAGACGTTGTTAAACGAATACATCCGTGAGACCCAGAGGTCCGACGGTTGAATACTCACTCTAGGAGCGAGCGATGAGCGGCAAAATCTCTATCATTCAGCAGATCGAAGCTGAGCAGATGGGTAAACAGGTACCTGAATTCGGCCCCGGTGATACCGTTGTCGTACAGGTTAAAGTGACTGAAGGCACGCGTACGCGTCTGCAGGCGTTTGAAGGTGTTGTGATTGGCAAGCGTAACCGCGGCCTGAACTCTGCCTTCACTGTGCGCAAAATCTCCCACGGTGTGGGCGTTGAGCGTACTTTCCAGACCTTCAGCCCGACTGTTGACAGCATTGGTGTCAAGCGTCGCGGTGACGTGCGTCAGGCCAAGCTGTACTACCTGCGCGAGCGCAGCGGCAAGTCTGCACGTATCAAGGAAAAGCTGGGCTGAGCCCTGGCTCACCTCAATCTTTAAAAGGGCGGCCTTCGGGTCGCCCTTTTTGCGTTTGGGCCTAAAGCGGGGCTGTCGTTGGCCTGTTCGCGATTTGTCGCTATGATGCCTACTATTAAGATCTCTGTAAGCCGGTACTGACAGACTACAAGGAGCTGCAGTTATGCGGAAGTTGTTCAAGTTGCTGGGATTTTTGATGGTGCCGGTGCTGGTTGCCGGAGGTGCCTACGGGTACTACTGGTATCAGGTCAAAAGCTCCGCGGATCGCATGGTTGAAGCTGCGGCGCCCTTCGCAAAAATTACTTATGCCCGCGTTATTGCCGGGCTCGACGGGGGTGCCGGCATCGGTGGTGTGCAGGTGACTCCGCAGGGTAGCAAGGATTCTCTGCTGATCGGTTCCGTGCTGTTCCAGGCTCCGGATCCGCTGTTTTACCTCGATGCCGAGAAAACGCTGCGTGAAGGCAGCTGGCCCGAGCACATGTCGCTGTCGATCCAGGGGCTGGAAATGAGGCTCGATGCGGATTACCTGGCGCAATGGGAGGCGATGGGGCAGTCCTTCGCGGTGCCGCAGGAAGGTGTCGGTTTTGAAGCGCTTGCCTGTGGGGACGTACAACGCTTCGATCTGGCGACAACCCGCGCGATGCAATACCAGAAGCTGAATATGGACATGCTGGTGGCGATGGACTTTATGCCCAAGGCTCAGTTGTTGCGCCTGCGTTCTGATGTCAGCGTTGCCGACATGGCCCAGACCAGCTTCTATGTCGACCTGTCCCTGGCCAGCAATGCACTCTCGGCTGCCTCGCTGGTGCAGGCGCAACCTGCGCTGGAGCGTGTCACGCTGGACTACAGCGACCTGGGCTATAACAGCAAGCGCAACCGTTTTTGTGCCCTGAATGGTGGTTATGCGCCGGGCGAATACCCGCAGCGGCACAGTGAAATGGTACAGGCCGAGTTGCAGCAGCTTGGCTGGTCCCTGCCTGATACCCTGGTGAAAGCCTATGCCGATCTGCAGCATCCACAGGCGATCCTGCAGGTGGCTGCCGAGCCGCCGCCGGGGTTCGGTGCTCAGTCCATGGCGGAGATCTCTTCCCCCGAACAGCTCCTAGACCTGCTCAATCTGCGGGTTTCGGTGAATGGCGTGCGTCAGGATCTGAGTGCTATCAGCTGGTCGCTGAGCCCGAGCGAAGCGGTTGCCGCCACCGAGGGTGCAGCCGAGGACCTGCCTGCCGATGTGATGCAGCCGGAGGTGCTGGCTGCCGGTGTTGTTGAAAAGAGGGCGCCGCAGGAAGACCTGGTGGTGGAACTGGAGCAGCCAAGACCGGAGCCGGAGCAGATGGTTACCCTTATTGATCCCGATGTCGTGCAGGTGATGCCAGGTATCGTGGTCAAGGCCAAAGCGGCAGAGAAAACCTACAAGCCTACCGCTGTGCAGCAGGTACATGGCTATGCTGGCCAGAAGGTCAAGCTGCGCACCTATTTCGGGCGTCGTATCGAAGGTACTCTGGTGCGGGTGGCGAATGGACACCTGGAAGTAGAGCAGCGCCTGGACCGTGGAGTGGCAGTGTTCCCGATTGCCGCTGACAAGGTGGCAGAGCTGTCTGTCTGGCGTTAAGCAGGCGGTGCTGGATATCGAAGGCGACCGCCGTTTGCGTCAGCGTATGCCGGATGCCGCTGATCAGCGGGACATAGAGCGTTATATCGACGCTATCTGGCTTGAAAAGGGTTTGAGTGCCAACACGCTGGCATCTTACCGGCGTGACCTCAGTCTGTATGCCTGCTGGCTCAATGATCAGGGCGTCGTCCTGCTGGCTGCTGACAGGGCGCTGTTGCGGCGTCATCTTGACTGGCGGTTGCAGGCCCGGCTCAAGGCGAGCTCTACGGCGCGCCTGCTTTCCTGTTTGCGCGGTTTTTATCGATACTGGATTCGCGAGGAGCGGCTGACGGATGATCCCACGCTGCAAATCGACAGTCCGCGCCGGGTTCGTCCACTGCCAAAGACCCTGACCGAAACCGATGTCGAGCAGTTGCTGGCGGCGCCGCCGCTGGACGATGCGCTGGGGTTGCGTGACCGAACCATGCTCGAAGTGCTCTACGCAACCGGATTGCGTGTGTCGGAGCTGGTGGGGCTGTCCTGTACTCAGGTGAATCTGCGCCAGGGTCTGGTGCAGGTTGTTGGCAAAGGCAACAAGGAGCGGCTTGTGCCTCTGGGGGATGAGGCCGTGCACTGGTTGCAGTGCTACCTGAGACAGGGGCGGGGAGAGCTGATTGAGGCGGGCTCGGATGTGCTTTTCCCCAGTCGGCGAGGCCAGCAGATGACGCGTCAGACATTCTGGCATCGTATCAAGCTCCACGCCCTGGCTGCCGGTATCGACAAGCCGCTGTCACCCCATGTGCTGCGTCATGCCTTCGCGACCCATCTGGTGAATCATGGCGCTGACCTGCGTGTGGTGCAGATGTTGCTGGGGCACAGCGATCTATCGACCACGCAGATTTACACTCAGGTCGCGCAGCACCGATTGCAGTCTGTTCACCGCCAGCATCACCCTCGGGGCTAGCCGCGCCGGGGAACTAATCGTTACCTGTCTCGTCTGAGAAGGTCTATACACATTTACTGAATTTGAGGGTTTTATGCATAAATCACTCCTGGGTGCGCTTCTGGTGCTGGGCTTCAGTGGGGCGCTGCAGGCTGCCGAGAATGATGCCGGGGTCACCGAGATCATTACCCGGCAGTTGATGAAGGTTGACGCGCGCATTCCCGTCGAATCTGTTACCAGGGCTCAGGTGCCGGGCATGTATGAGGTTGTGCTGGGGACCGGTGAAGTGCTTTATGCAGATAAAGAGGGTGAGTACTTCATGCTTGGTCAGCTTTACAAGCTCAGTGATGACAAGGGCTTTGTCAATCTGACAGAGGAGCGTCTGAATGCCCAGCGGGTGGCGCTGATGGGCGGAGTGGCGACAAAGGACCTCATCTCCTTCAAGCCTGAAGGTGAAGTCAGGGCCACCATTGCGGTATTTACCGATGTTGACTGCCCTTACTGCCGCAAGTTGCACGATGAGGTTCCCAAGCTCAATGCCATGGGCATTCAGGTGGACTACCTGGCATTTCCTCGCGGTGGGGAGGCCACAGAAGCCTTTACCAAGATGCAGTCTGTCTGGTGTTCGGCACCGGAGCTGCGTGCGGATAACCTGACCCAGGTCAAGCAAGGCAAGTCCATTGATGAGCAGGTCTGCCAGTCGCCGGTCATGGATCAGTTCGAGCTGGGGCAGAAGGTTGGTGTCACGGGCACGCCGGCGCTGGTATTCGAAGACGGCAGTCTGGTGCCGGGCTATATGCCGGCGGCGCGTCTGGCGCAGATGCTGGGACTTGCGCAGCAATAAACATCCTTCGGTGGCGCGATGCTGTCGTGCCACCGGATGCTCCACCCTCCTTCCGCAATGCCCGTCCGGTAAATTCATCCGCTATCTTCTGCCTGTTCCTATCCAAGTCAGGCCCAACACCCGTTATAATACCCACCCATTTTTACCGCGGATGAAGAAAGTTCATCCGGATCGACTCAACAGCGAGTGAGGTATTGATTTGAAACCGGTTAAAGTTGGTATCTGCGGTCTTGGTACCGTAGGCAGCGGCACTTTCAACGTGCTCAAGCGCAATGAAGACGAAATCAGTCGTCGTGCAGGCCGTCATATTGTGGTTTCTCAGGTGGGCGCACGCCGCGAAAACCCGAACGCTGATACCACTGGCATTGACATGACCAGCGACATTTTCGCGGTTGCGACCAATCCGGAAATTGACATCGTGGTTGAGCTGATCGGTGGCTATGACGTGGCCCGCAAGCTGGTGCTGACGGCCATTGAGAACGGCAAGCATGTCGTCACAGCCAACAAGGCGCTGATAGCCGTGCATGGCAACGAGATTTTCGAAGCAGCCCACAAGAACAACGTGATTGTGGCGTTTGAAGCCGCTGTCGCCGGAGGCATTCCGATCATCAAGGCGATCCGCGAGGGCCTTGCGGGCAACCAGATCAACTGGCTGGCGGGTATCATCAACGGTACCGGCAACTTCATCATGACCGAGATGCGCGAGAAAGGGCGTGACTTCGCCGATGTCCTGGCAGAGGCCCAGGCGCTGGGCTACGCCGAAGCGGATCCGACTTTCGATGTTGAAGGCATTGACGCCGCTCACAAGCTGACGATCCTGGCCTCCATCGCATTCGGTATCCCGCTGCAGTTCGACAAGGCCTATACCGAAGGCATCAGCGCCATTACCCAGGATGACGTTACCTACGCCGATGAGCTGGGCTACCGTATCAAGCACCTGGGTATCAGTCGTCGCACCGCGGAGGGTATCGAACTGCGCGTACACCCGACGCTGATTCCCAAGCCGCTGCTGCTGGCCAATGTCGAAGGTGTCATGAATGCGGTGATGGTCGACGGCGATGCCGTGGGCCAGACCCTGTATTACGGTGCCGGTGCCGGTGCCGAGCCCACGGCGTCTGCCGTGGTGGCGGATGTGATTGACGTGGTGCGCATGCTGGTATCCGAACAGGGTCATCGTGTACCGCACCTGGCTTTCCAGCCGAGCGCGCTGTCCGATCTGCCCGTACTGCCGGTGGAGGAAATCGAATCCGCCTACTACCTGCGCATTCATGCTATCGAACGGCCCGGTGTGCTGGCGCACATCACCAAGATCTTCGGTGACAACGGCATCAACATTGAAGCTATCATCCAGAAAGAGACCACCGCTGATCAGGTACCGGTGATCATTCTGACCCAGCGGGTAAAGGAGCGGGTGATGAACGATGCCCTGGCCCAGGTCGAGGCACTGGACGATATTCTCGGCAAGGTCACCCGCATCCGTGTCGAGTTGCTGAAGGATTGAGGATACGAGCATGAAATACATATCGACCCGCGGTCAGGCGCCGGCACTCAATTTTGAAGAAGTGCTGCTGGCAGGTCTTGCCAGCGACGGCGGCCTCTACGTGCCCGAAACGCTGCCGACCTTCAGCAAGGAAGAGATCGCCTCCTGGGCGGCGCTGCCGTACCACGAGCTGGCATTCAAGGTCATTCAGCCCTTCGTCAGCGACTGCATCAATGATGCGGACCTGAAAAAAATGGTGGATGAAACCTATGCCGGCTTCGACCACCGCGCCGTGGCGCCGCTGGTGCAGCTGGACAGCAACGAGTGGGTGCTGGAGCTGTTCCACGGTCCAACCCTGGCGTTCAAGGATTTCGCACTGCAGCTGCTTGGCCGCCTGATGGATCATGTACTGGCCAAGCGCGGCGAACGTCTGGTTATCATGGGCGCCACATCCGGGGATACCGGCTCTGCTGCCATTGAAGGCTGCCGTCACAGCGACCATCTGGATATCTTCATCCTGCACCCCAACAAGCGGGTGTCGGAGGTGCAGCGTCGCCAGATGACCACCGTGAAGGCCGATAACGTTTTCAATATCGCGCTGCAAGGCAACTTCGATGACTGCCAGCAGATGGTCAAGGACAGCTTCGCCGATCAGACCTTCCTCAAGGGGCTGAAACTGGGTGCTGTGAACTCGATCAACTGGGCTCGCATCATGTCCCAGATCGTGTACTACTTTGCTGCTTCCCTGGCAGTGGGTGGGCCGCATCGCGAAGTGGCTTTTTCCGTACCGACCGGCAATTTCGGCGATATTTTTGCAGGTTACCTGGCCAAGCAGATGGGTCTTCCCATCGCGCAGCTGGTTGTGGCGACCAACCGCAACGATATCCTGCACCGGGTGATTTCCGGCAACGACATGAGCCGCGGCGAGCTGGTGCATACGCTGTCACCGTCCATGGATATCATGGTGTCGTCCAACTTCGAGCGTTTGCTGTTTGATGTGTATGACCGTGATGGCGCTGCCATCTCCGATCTGATGGCACGTTTTCGCACCGAAGCGGTACAGCTCGATGACGCGCGCTGGACCAAGGTTCGCGAGCTGTTCGACAGCCAGGCCGTTGATGACGAAACCACCTGCAACCTGATTCGTCAGGTGCATGCCGAAACTGGCTATCTGCTGGATCCGCACACTGCAATCGGTCTGCAGGCCGGGCGCGACTGCAACCGCGATCGCAGCGTGCCGATGATAACCCTGGCGACGGCACACCCGGTCAAGTTCCCGGAACCGGTTGTCAAGGCCGGGCTGGAGTCGCCCAAGCTGCCTGAGGGCATGGCGGATCTGTTCGAGCGGCCGGAGTACTATGAAGTGCTGGCTAACGACCTGTCCGTGGTGCAGGCGTACCTGGCCTCCCATGTTCACAAGGCGTGATGGCAACAGGGCCTGGTAGGTTGATTCCGATGCGGGAAGCCCGCGGCTTTTCGCATCGGCTGCATGCCTGTGGATAACCTTTTTTTCCTCATCTCCAAGACCCTTTGGCTGGCAGTACAGCCCGATAACCTGCTTGTCTTGCTGCTGGTCCTGGCCACCCTGGGTCTCTGGTTGGGCCGTCGCTGGGCCAGATCACTGCTGAGCGTAATGGCACTGGTGATGGTTGCACTGCTGCTGATGCCGCTGGGCAATCTGCTGCTGGAACCGCTGGAATCGCGCTTCAGACCCTCGGCATTGCCCGAATCCGTGGCCGGTATCATGGTGCTGGGCGGTGGCGAGGATGCGGACCTGAGTGCCCGCTGGGGACAAAGCCAGTTCAACAGTGCGGCTGAGCGCCTGATGGTGCTGCCAGAGCTGATGCAGCGTTACCCCGATGCCCAGGTGCTGTTTACCGGCGGCTCCGCTGCCGTGCTGGACGGGCAGTTTCGTGGGGCGGATGTCGCCAGAACCTGGCTTCAGACACTGCCTCCATCCCTGTCTTCCCACCCGGTGCTGTTCGAGCGCGATGCGCGCAATACCTGGGAAAATGCCCTTTTCAGCGCCCGCCTGCTGGGGGGCGTGCCGGAGCAGCCCTGGTTGCTGGTAACGTCCGCTTTTCATATGCCTCGCTCTGTGGGGATTTATCGTCAGCTTGGCTGGCAGGTTGTGCCTTACCCGGTGGATTACATCAGCACGAATGACTATTTTCGGCCGCAGTTCGCGCTCAATCTGCGCGATCTGGTGGTAGGTGTTCGGGAGTGGATCGGCCTGCTGATCTACCACCTGACCGGGCGCACCAGTACGTTTTTTCCGGCACCGGAGGCCTGATGCCATGACGGACATACAGATCGAACGTCGGCCGCAACCGGACAGCACCCTGCCGGTATTCAGCGAAACCCACCCGGTATTGGCGCGCATCTATGCGGCCCGCGGCGTACAGTCGCTGCACCTGCTGGGACGCTCCCTGAGCGAGTTGCTGCCGGACTCGGGTCTGCACGGGCTGGATGCCGCCGTGGCACGGCTTGTCAGGGCCATTACCACCGGCGAGAGCATTCTGATTGTCGGTGACTTTGACTGCGACGGCGCCACCAGTACCTCGGTCGCAGTGCTGGCGCTGCGCATGATGGGCGCGGCAGAAGTGGGCTACCTGGTGCCCAACCGGTTTGAATACGGTTATGGCCTGAGTCCGGAAATCGTTGATGTGGCGCGCGAGCAGAAGCCGCACCTGCTGGTGACTGTGGATAACGGCATTTCCAGCCTGGAGGGCGTTGCCCGCGCCAACGCCTGCGGCATGGATGTTGTCGTTACCGACCACCACCTGGCCGGCAGTGAACTGCCGGCGGCCTGTGCCATCGTCAACCCCAACCAGCCGGGCTGTGGCTTTATCGCCAAGTCGACCTGCGGCGTGGGGGTCATTTTTTACGTCATGATCGCGTTGCGCCGTGCCCTCACAGCCAGTGGCTGGTTTGTACAGCAGAACATGGCGCCGCCGAACCTCGCCAGCCTGCTGGATTTGGTCGCACTGGGTACGGTCGCCGATGTCGTGGCGCTGGAGCACAATAACCGTGTGCTGGTGCATCAGGGCTTGCAGCGTATCCGCGCCGGCAAGGCGCGTCCCGGACTGCGAGCCCTGATCGAGGTGTCCGGGCGCATTCAGTCGCGTCTGGTAGCCAGTGACCTGGGTTTTGCGCTGGCGCCGAGACTCAATGCCGCCGGCCGGCTGGAAGACATGTCTATCGGTATCGAGTGCCTGCTCACCGAAGATCCTGATCATGCGCTGGCGCTTGCGCGCACGCTGGATGAGCTGAACCGGGAACGCCGGGGTATAGAGCAGGAAATGCAGCAACAGGCGCTGCAATCCCTGGCGCAGCTCGAGCTGGATGAATCCGAGTTGCCGATGGGGCTTTGCCTCTACGATGAAAACTGGCACCAGGGCGTAATCGGCATTCTGGCATCGCGTATCAAGGAGCGGGTGCACCGCCCGGTGATCGCGTTTGCGCCCGGCGACGATGGCGAAATCAAGGGCTCGGCGCGTTCAATCAGCGGCTTCCATATCCGTGACGGCCTTGATGCCATCGCGGCGCGCTATCCGGGCTTGCTTAACAAGTTTGGTGGCCATGCGATGGCGGCGGGCATGACGCTGGATACGGCACACTTTGACAAGTTCAGTGCGGCCTTTGACGAACAGGTGCGGCTGCAGCTTGATGCCGCGGCGCTGACACGCAGGCTTGTGACGGACGGTACCCTGGGGGCTGCCGAACTCAATGTGGAGCTGGCCGAGGTGTTGCGAGAAGGGGGGCCCTGGGGACAGCTGTTTCCGGAGCCGCTGTTCGATGGAGAATTCGGTTTGCTGCAACAGCGTATCGTTGGGCAGCGCCACCTCAAGCTGGTGCTGATGGAGCCGGCCACTGGGCTGGCGGTCGATGCCATCTGGTTTAATATTGATACGGCGCTCTGGCCGGACACAACGGTGCAGAGGGTTCGGGTTGTTTATCGGCTGGATGTGAACGAGTTTCGCGGTCAGCGCAATCTGCAGCTGATGGTGGAGCACCTCGAAGCGATCGGCTGATGCAAGGCGGGGCTCTGCAGGCCCCTGATTCTGGTGATGAAAGGAAAGACGGTAATGAATGATCTGACACTTGATGAACTCAATATCCTGCTGTCCGTGTTTGCACGGGCCGGCGTCGAGGCAGGAGCCGGTGACGAGGGTGAATTACTGCAGCGCCTGCGTCAGGCCCAGGTCGAGCGTGAAGAGCTGGACAGCCTGGACTTTGACGACTGTGCTGGTGGTGCCTGCAAGCTGTAACCCGTGGTCAGCCATCTGTTGTCAGCGATGACACTAGATAGGTTTGCGGCGGGCACTAACATCATGCAGGATGTGCCTTGGGGGCTTAATCAGGGATGAACAGGACAGGGTCTGCCGCGTAACCGGATTGCCGCCCGTTATGCCCTCTTATCTTCACAGCGAAGCCGGGTGTGCCCTGCTGGGGCCGCTTGAGTCAGGAGCCATGGATGTCAGCAGGAAGCAGGAAGATGTCTGCTTGTATAGCGCCAAAGCGAATGCCGCATCCAGGGTCTGTCACTGTGTTCATGGCTGCGTTGGGGCTCTGGCCATCGGCCGCTGTGGCAGCCGGTATCCAGACCCTGCTGGATAATCCTGTCGCGACTCTGGCACCGCTGCTCGCGTTTTTGCTGCTGGCGCTGGTACTTGTCTGGCTGCGCTGTCGACGTCAACAGGCGCGGCTGCGAGAACGCGAAGCCTCTCTGTATCGATACCGGGCTATCTTCAATGCGCTGCCTGAGGCGGCCGTTATCAAGAATGGGCGCGGCCAGTTTCTGGATTGTAACCGGGCTTTTACTGCATTTTCGGGACTGGATGTCGAGGTGTTGCGCGGCAAAACCAGCCGCGAGTTATTTTCGGTGGCGGACGGCCAGCGTATTGCGGAGCAGGATCGCCGTGCCATGAAGTCCGATGGGCTTTTTCCGGGTGAAGACTGGGTGCACAGTACCGGTCGGCGGCCGCGCCTGGTGAGTTTCTTGCGCACCCGCTTGCCGGTGCAGGGACCGGAGGAACAGACCCTGCTGGTAATCGGCACCGACATTACCGAACAGCGCCAGGAAGAGGTCATCGCGCGGCTGCAGAACATGACGCTGGACTGCCTGCTGCGCGGTATTGCTTTGCCAGAGGTGCTTGAGCGTCTGGTTGAAACGGTGGAACAGGCCTATCCCGGGTTGCTTGCGTCGGTCATGCTGCTGGACAAGGATCGTCTGCTGCGATCCACCGCGGCCCCGTCCTTGCCTGACTATCTCTGCGAGGCGACAGACGGGCTTGAGGCTGCTGAAGGTGTTGGATCCTGTGGCACGGCCGCAGCGACAGGCAGGCGGGTGATCGTCGAGGACATCGCCGAGCATCCCTATTTCGAGTCATTTGTCGAAATCGCCCGGCGGGCAAATATCAGCGCCTGCTGGTCGGAGCCGGTGCTGGGCAGTCAGGGTGAGGTTCTGGGAACCTGCTGTCTCTATTCCCCCGACGCCGGCGGTCCGACGTCGGCCCAAATCAAGCTGCTTGAGCAGGCCGCCCGGCTGGTGAGCCTGGCGGTGGAGCGCAGCCGGCGCGAGGATCAGCTGCGAAAACTGTCGCGGGCAGTGGAACAGAGCTCCAGCATGGTGGTGATTACCGACGCCAGTGGCGTTATCGAATACGTCAACGAAAAATTTTGTGAGGTAACCGGCTACAGTGTCGAGGAGGTTCTGTCGCAGCGGCCTTCGCTGTTGAAATCCGGCGAGACCGATGTCGACGTTTACCGCGACATGTGGCAGTCGCTGCTGGCGGGACAGGACTGGCATGGCGAGATACGCAATCGACGCAAGTCGGGTGCACTCTACTGGTCAGCCCTGTCGGTGTCGCCCATCCTGGATGAAGACGGTAACGTGACCCACTTTATCGGCATCAGTGAGGATATCTCTGCCCAGAAGCATTCCCAGGCGCAGATTGAACAGCTCGCCTTCTACGACCCTCTCACCCAGCTGGGAAATCGTCGCCTGTTCCGCGAGCAGCTGGATCAGGAGCTGCGCAAGGTACGTCGTACCGGGCAACAGCTGGCTGTGTTCTATCTGGATCTGGACAACTTCAAGCAGATTAACGATACCCTCGGCCACGATATCGGTGATCGGCTGCTGCAGGCGATCGCAGGACATCTGCGAGTGACCCTGCGTGAAACCGATATCATTGCTCGCCTGGGTGGCGACGAGTTTATTATCCTGCTGCCCCAGGTGACGGGCCTGGCCCAGGCCAAGAAAGTGGCGGAAAAGCTGCTCAAGACGTTGCTGACGCCGATTCCGGTGGCCGGGCACGAGGTGCTGATTACCTTCAGTATCGGCATCACGCTGGCGCCCGATGATGGCGATACCTGGTTTGTGCTGATGAAGAACGCGGATCTGGCGATGTACCGGGCCAAACGCCAGGGACGCAACAACTACCAGTTCTTCACCCGCGAGATGAATGAAGAAGTCATGCGCCGGGCACAGATGGAAGCCGAGTTGCGCACGGCACTGGAAGAGGGGCACTTCAGTCTCGTCTACCAGCCGCAGTGGAATCTGCTGGGTGGTTTGCAGCTGGTGGGCATGGAAGCCCTGATTCGCTGGCATCATGCCGATCGCGGCTGGATCTCGCCAGTGGAATTTATTCCGGTGGCCGAAGAACTGGGACTTATCGTGCCGCTGGGCAACTGGGTCATTCATGAGGCCTGCCGGGCCGGTTTCCACCTGGTTGAACAGGGGCACGACGTCAAGGTGGCGGTCAACCTGTCGCTGCGACAGTTCCGCGATCCGAACCTGCTGGATACGGTACGCCTGGCGTTGCAGAATAGCGGCCTTGAGGCGCGCCATCTGGAGTTTGAGATCACCGAGTCCATGATCATGGACGATATCAGTCGTGTGCTGGAAATTCTCGGTGCGCTCAAGGAGCTGGGGGTAACGCTGTCCATTGATGACTTCGGTACCGGCTATTCGTCGCTGAGCTACCTCAAGCAGTTGCCGGTGGATCAGCTCAAGGTGGATGCGTCCTTCGTGCGTGACATTCCCCATGACCACAATGACATGGAAATTGCTGCCGCAGTGATCGCCATGGCGCACAAGCTGGGGCTCAAGGTGGTGGCGGAGGGGATTGAAACCCCGGCGCAACTGGCATTTCTGCGGGAGAACCGTTGTGAAATGGGGCAGGGTTACCTGCTGGCACGTCCGGGACCACTGGATGCCGTTCTGCAGTTGCTGGAGGTCGAACTGACCGATTGAGTGCGATCGCGCTGCGCCACCGATCTCGGTGATTGTCATGAATCTGTCATTATTCGGGCATAGTCTGGCGACCAGAATGTCGCTAGCTCCCGGTGATTACAGCATGCAGTCAAGCCTTCACACAGCGCCTGTGGCGAACGAACCCAGTGTGCTGGATGCAATTCTTCGTGATGAAAACCTGACACCCTATTTCCAGCCCATTGTCGATCTGCAAAACGGTGAGGTGATCGGTCACGAGGCCCTGATACGCGGCCCTCAGGGCACTGTCATGCAGATGCCGGGGCCGCTGTTCGAAGCGGCGCTGGCCGAAGGGCGGCTGGCAGACCTGGAACTGTTATGCCGGCGCCTGGCGCTTGAGCGTTTCGCCCAGTTGCGGCCTGCCGGCAAGTTGTTCCTGAATATCAATGCGTCTCTGCTCGGCATGCCGGGGCATCCCCAGGGGCTGACGCTGGAATGGCTCGACGAGTTGCAAATTCCCCAGGCGAGTATCGTTATCGAGTTGTCGGAACAGCACCCGTTTGACCACTGTGGCCTGACGCAGACAGCCGTGCGTCACTACCAGGACATGGGCTTTGGCATCGCCATCGACGACCTGGGTTCCGGTTATTCGGGCCTGCGCCTCTGGTCCGAGCTTGAACCGGCGTACGTCAAGATCGACAAGCATTTCGTGCGCGGTATCGATCAGGACAGCGTGAAACGCGAGTTCGTCAAATCCATTATCAATATCGGCAACAGCACCCGCTGTCATATCATCGCCGAGGGGATCGAAACCCGCGGCGAGCTGCATACGCTGCAACTGCTGGGCGTCGGTCTGGGGCAGGGCTTCCTGCTTGGCAAGCCCCAGTCGCTGCCGGTGGCAGTGGCGGCATGCCGGCTTGCTGCCATGGAACCGGGTCGCGGGCAGCGGGACAATGAGCGCGGCGAAACCGCTGCCGTTCTGCTCAAGCCGGCACCGGCCGTGACCCTGGCCGACAATATCGGTGCCGCCAGTACCCTGCTGCGCCAGCACCCCGATCTGACGCTGATACCGGTGCTGGATGATGGTCAGCCCGCAGGCGTATTGCGTCGCCATGAACTCTGGGAACTGTACGCCAGCCAGTACGGGCGGGCGCTCTACGAACAACGCCCGGTGAGTTGCATGCTTAAACGGGATTTTCTGGCTGTCGAGATCAATATGCCGCTGGAGCAGGTGTCCCATCTGCTGACCGAGCAGGAATCCAGCCTGATGCAGCAGGATATCCTTGTCGTCCAGGACGGCAGTTACCTGGGCATGGGCAGCGTGCGTGACCTGTTGCGGAACATTACCGAACTCAAGATTCGCACGGCGCGCTATGCCAATCCCCTGACACTGCTCCCGGGTAATGTACCGGTGAACGAGGAACTTGATCGCCTGCTGGTCGGTGCCTGTGATTTTCACGTTGCCTACTTCGATCTCAACCAGTTCAAGGCTTACAACGATCGCTATGGCTATGGCCGGGGTGACCGGGTCATTCGTCACCTGGGCGACTTGCTGGTGCGCCATGCCGGTGCGCCTGATACCTTTGTTGGTCATATCGGCGGTGATGACTTTGTGGTGATTTTTCGCCATGGCCTGTGGAAACAGACCTGTGAACGCATTCTGGATGAGTTTGACCATTCGGTGCGCGAGTTCTATGACCCTCAGCACCTGAAGGATGGCGGTATCTGGTCCGAGGGGCGGGATGGCACCCAGCTGTTTCATGAGTTGCTGGGGCTCGCTGTGGGCGTGGTACATCCCGATCCCTACCGCTGCCCCGGCTTTCAGGAGGTCGCCGAGCTCGCGGCAGAGGCCAAGAAAGCTGCCAAAACAACCAGCCACGGGCCCTTGTACCTGTCTTCGCGCCGCGCTCTCTAACCACAGGATCCGGGGCGCCTGCCGGGAACAGGCTGTGCCCGGTGACGGTGATTTTCTCTGCTATAGTGTGCGTTTCGAAAATGGAACCCGCACATGGCTGAGCCTTGGAAACCCCGCTTCGGCGCTGCTGATTTTCGTATCAATGCGGAGGAAGCACTGCATCATGGTTTTTTCAATCTCGATCGCGTGACGGTGACCCATCGCTGTTTTTTGGGGGGTGAGGCCAGGATCGAACGCGAGCTCTACCGGCGTCGTGATGCGGTCTGCGTGCTGCCCTATGATCCGGTGATGCGGGCCGTGGTGCTGATCGAGCAGTTCCGTGTTGGTACCCTGGACCACCCCCGTGGCCCCTGGCAGCTGGAGCTGGTGGCGGGCCTGGTCGAGCAGGGAGAAAGCGCCGCCGATGTGGCACGGCGCGAAGCGGTGGAAGAGGCTGATCTGCAACTCGGTGACATTGAGCCCATCAGTCGCTTTACGCCAAGCCCCGGCGCTGCACGGGAATATATCGATCTGCTCTGTGCCCGGGTGGATGCCAGCCGTGCCGGTGGCGTCCATGGTCTGGCGGAAGAAGGCGAGGATATTCTGGTGCATGTGGTGTCGCTGGAGGATGCCTGCGCCCTGGTGCGCGACGGGGTGATCGATAACGCACCGGCCATCATTGCGATACAATGGCTGCAAATGCACAGCCCGCGACTCGAACAGCAGTGGGTTCAATCGGAGCTTCCATGAAACGCAAGTATGTACCCGACCTGTCGCGGCAGATGGCTCAGTGCGAGGCCAATTACGCGCGCATGATGAAATTGCTGCCGGACCTGGATGTCTGCGATCATCGCGAATTCCAGGTGTACTGGAAAGCGCATCAGGTCGTGGTGCGCCTTGAAGTGGAAGAGCGCTTCGCCTACACCAGCACGGTGCTGGTCAAGCAGCTGCACGAGGGATCAAGCTGGCTGTCGACGCCGACCCTGGTGGTGCGGCTCTATCACGATGCCACCATGGCGGAGGTCATTTGCCTGAAGAGCCGGCGCCAGTTGTCCGGTGTTTATGGCTACCCCAACCGCGACATGCACCACCCCGATGAAAAGGCACAGCTCAACGGTTATCTGGGCGAATGGCTGAATCACTGCCTCAATCATGGTCACCACAACGAGCCCGTCTTTGTCTGAAGAACTGCCATTCGTAGCGTCTGAAATGCCTGTTCGTGTGCTGCAATTGAGTGACTGCCACCTCAGCCCCGAACCCGGCGGCCTGTTCCGTGGCATAGACCCGATGTTGCAACTGCAGACGGTGGCGGCGGATGCGCGGCGGCGTTTTGCGCCGGCGGATCTGCTGCTGCTGACCGGGGACCTGACCCATCACGGCGGGCCTGAGGCCTACCGGCGTTTGCTGCAGTCGGTTGAAGGCCTTGCGCACCGGCGTCACTGGCTGCCCGGCAATCACGATGTGGCAGCGTCCCTGCAGGCGGTCGAAGCGGCAGAGCCGGCACTTGGCTGCAAGCGGATCGACACGCCGCACTGGCGCATTCTGCTGCTGGACTCCACCGACGCCCCCGATGGCCGTGGTGGCGGCAGTCTGGCGCAGGCCGAGCTCGACTGGTTGCAACAGCAACTGAGCGACGCTGGGCGGCGCTGGGTGTTTATCGCCCTGCATCATAACCCGGTGGCGCTGGGCAGTGTCTGGCAGGACGCCATCATGCTTGGCAATGCGGCACCCTTCTGGGCCCTGGTGGAGGCTTGTCCACAGGTGCGTGGCGTTATTTTCGGTCACGTGCATCAGCAGCAGCAGCTGTGGCGCGCAAGCGTGCAGCTGTTCGGCGCGCCTTCCACTGCGCTGCAGTTCGAGGCCGGGTGCGCGGAGTTTCAGCTAGAAACCGATATGGCGCTGGCCCGGCCTGGGTATCGCTACTATGAACTGGCGGACGATGGTCGCATTGAGGCGCAGCTGTGCCGCGTCGCGGTGCCGGATTGCGTCGGCTAGGCCCCTCCGGTATGGTTCCGCCATGCAGGTTCAGCAAGGAGCGGGGATGACGCAGACCCATTTTATCTATGTCCATGGCTTTAACAGTTCTCCTGCGTCGATCAAGGCCCGCATCCTGGCGGAGGGCCTCAATCGCCAGGGTCTAGGCGGGCACTACAGTGTGCCGGCGCTGTCGCACTGGCCCTCCGAGGCCATGGCACAGCTGGAAGCCCTGGTGAGCGATCCCGCGGTACCGGTATTGCTGGTGGGCAGCTCCCTGGGGGGCTTTTACAGCACCGCACTGGTGGAAAAATATCCCCATTGCCGCTGTGTGCTGGTGAACCCTGCGGTGGCCCCGCAGGTACTGCTGGCCGACTGGCTGGGCGAAAACGAAAATCTCTATACGCACGAGCATTACCAGTTGACACCCCGGCACCTGGCGCAATTGCAGGCACTGGTGTGCCCTGAGTTGCAGGGGCTGGAGCGTTACCTGCTGCTGCAACAGACCGGGGATGAAACCCTGGATTACCGCGAGGCAGTGGCGCGTTATGCAGGAGCTGCGCAGTTTGTGCAGCCCGGTGGCAGCCATGGCTTTGACCGTTTTGAGGATCTGCTGCCTGCGATACTCGCTTTTGCAGACGGGCGCATCGCACTGCCCGACCCTGTAGCCTTACCTTTCTCTCAGCTATCGCATTGACAGGAATCCGCAACCGATGGCGACACAATATACAGCCGAGGCGATTGAAGTCCTCAGTGGCCTGGACCCGGTAAAACGCCGGCCGGGCATGTACACCGAAACCGACCGCCCCAACCACCTGGCCCAGGAAGTGATCGACAACTCCGTCGATGAGGCCCTGGCCGGCCACGCCAAACAGGTTGATGTCGTCCTGCACAAGGATGGCTCCATGACCGTGAGTGATGATGGCCGCGGCATGCCGGTGGATATTCACCCCGAAGAGAAGGTCAGTGGCGTGGAACTGATCCTTACGCGGCTGCACTCGGGCGGCAAGTTCAACAATGACAACTACCAGTACTCCGGCGGCCTGCACGGTGTCGGCGTCTCGGTGGTGAATGCCCTGTCGCGCCTGCTGGAAGTCCAGGTCAAGCGTGACGGCAACGTCTACCGCATTGGCTTTGCCGATGGCGACAAGGTTTCCGAGCTCGAAGTGGTCGACAGTTGCGGCAAGCGCAACACCGGCACCAGTCTTCGCTTCTCGCCGGACCCGAAATATTTCGACAGCCCGAAATTCAGCGTGCCGCGCCTCAAGCATGTGCTGCGCGCCAAGGCGGTGCTGTGCCCCGGGCTGCGGGTGACCTTTGTCGACCAGGGCGACGCCAAGGCGGACAAGGAAGAGTGGTATTACGAAGACGGCCTGGTGGCCTACCTCAAGGGCTCGACCCAGGTGTTCGAGGCGCTGCCGGCCGAGCCCTTCAGCGGCACTCTGGCCGGTGATGAAGATGCGGTGGAGTGGGCCGTGCAGTGGCTGGTGGACGGTGGCGACATGGTGGGCGAAAGTTACGTCAACCTGATTCCCACGGCCCAGGGCGGCACCCATGTGAACGGCTTTCGCACCGGCCTGCTGGAAGCCATGCGCGAGTTCTGCGAGTTCCGCAACCTGCTGCCCCGGGGCGTCAAGCTCAGCGCCGACGACGTGTGGGAGCGCTGCTGCTATATCCTCTCGGCCAAGATGCGGGACCCGCAGTTTGCCGGTCAGACCAAGGAACGGTTGTCATCGCGCAAGATTGCCGCCTTCATCTCCGGCGCCATCAAGGATTCATTCTCCCTCTGGCTCAACCGCCATGTGGAAGAGGGTGAACAGCTGGCGGAGCTGGTGATCAGCAACGCCCAGCGTCGCCTGAGATCCAACAAGAAGGTGGTGCGCAAGAAAGTCACCCAGGGCCCGGCGCTGCCCGGCAAGCTGGCGGACTGTTCCGGCGGCGATACCCTGCAGGGCGAGCTCTTCCTGGTGGAAGGGGACTCGGCCGGCGGCTCGGCCAAGCAGGCGCGGGACCGGGAGTTCCAGGCCATCATGCCGTTACGGGGCAAGATCCTGAATACCTGGGAAGTGGATTCCGGTGAAGTGCTGGGCTCCCAGGAAATTCACGATATTTCCGTTGCGATCGGCGTGGAACCGGGCTCCGAAAATCTCGAAGGCCTGCGCTACGGCAAGATCTGCATCCTCGCCGATGCCGACTCCGACGGTTTGCATATCGCCACCCTGCTGTGCGCGCTTTTCGTGCGTCATTTTCGCCCGCTGGTGGCCGCCGGTCATATCTATGTGGCGATGCCACCGCTGTTCCGTATCGACGTTGCCAAGGAAGTCTTCTATGCCCTGGACGAAGACGAGAAAAACGGCATCATCGAGCGCATCAGGGCCGAGCGCAAGAATGCCAAGATCGGCGTGCAGCGCTTCAAGGGGCTGGGCGAGATGAATCCGCTGCAGTTGCGTGAAACCACCATGGCGCCGGATACCCGCCGTCTGGTACAGCTCACCATTGAAGCGGATGACGAGACCAATGAAACCATGGACATGCTGCTGGCCAAAAAGCGCTCGCCGGATCGCAAAAACTGGCTCGAAATCAAGGGCAACCTGGCCGACATCTGATGACGGGTGTCCGCACCCTGACGGAAGCTCAAGATGAGTACAGAAACCACGTTTGAAATCGGCATCGAACGACTGTCGTTGAAAGACTTCAGCGAGAAGGCGTGGTTATGCTCAGTTCCATGTACTGATTTCCTGGCCGGGGTCCTGTGCAGGTTGAACGGGCTCCCAAGGGAACACTGGCGTTATTGATAGCCACTGACGGAATCAAGCAATGAGTACAGAAACCACGTTTGAAAACGGCGTCGAACGACTGTCGTTGAAAGATTTCAGCGAGAAGGCCTACCTGGACTATTCCATGTACGTCATTCTCGACAGGGCGCTGCCGCATATCGGTGATGGCATGAAACCGGTGCAGCGCCGCATCGTCTATGCCATGTCGGAACTGGGCCTCAAGGCCACGGCCAAGTACAAGAAGTCGGCCCGTACCGTGGGTGACGTGCTGGGCAAGTTTCACCCCCACGGCGACTCGGCCTGCTATGAAGCCATGGTGCTGATGGCGCAGCCGTTCAGCTATCGTTATCCGCTGGTCGATGGCCAGGGCAACTGGGGCTCCCCCGACGACCCCAAGTCCTTCGCCGCCATGCGTTACACCGAGTCGCGCCTGGCGCCCTACGCCGAGGTGCTGCTGCGCGAACTTGGTCAGGGCACGGTTGACTGGCTGCCCAACTTCGATGCGACCCTGCAGGAGCCGGCGGTACTGCCGGCGCGTCTGCCCAACGTGCTGCTCAACGGCACGACAGGCATCGCGGTGGGCATGGCGACGGATATTCCGCCGCACAACCTGCGCGAAGTGACCCAGGCGTGTCTGCATCTGCTGGATCACCCGACGGCGGATGTGCCGTCGCTATGCGAGTTTATTCCCGGGCCTGACATGCCCACGGATGCCGAAATCGTCACCCCGCCCCAGGAGCTGCGCAAGCTGTATGAAACTGGCCGCGGCTCGGTGCGCATGCGCGCGGTCTATATCCGTGAGCAGGGGGAAATCGTGATCACGGCGCTGCCGCACCAGGTGTCAGGCGCCAAGATTCTGGAGCAGATCGCCGGCCAGATGCAGGCCAAGAAACTGCCGATGGTGGCGGACCTGCGCGATGAGTCCGACCATGAAAACCCCACCCGCCTGGTGATCATTCCCCGCTCCAACCGCGTCGATATCGACCAGCTGATGGCACACCTGTTCGCCTCCACCGATCTGGAGCGCAGCTACCGCGTCAACCTCAACATGATCGGTATCGACGGCCGTCCCCAGGTCAAGGACTTGCGGCAGATTCTCACCGAATGGCTCAGCTGGCGCACCCAGGTGGTACGCCGCCGTTTGCAGCACCGCCTCGACAAGGTCATGGACCGGCTGCACCTGCTCGAAGGCCTGATGATTGCCTACCTCAATATCGACGAGGTGATCGCCATTATCCGCTACGAGGAGGAGCCCAAGGCCGAGATGATCCGGCGCTTCAATATCAGTGAGCGCCAGGCCGAGGCGATTCTGGAGCTCAAGCTGCGCCACCTGGCCAAGCTCGAAGAATTCAAGATCCGTGCAGAGCAGGATGAGCTGGAAGCCGAGCGCAAGCGTATCGAGGAAATTCTGGGGTCTGACGCAAGGTTGCGCAAGCTGATCAAGCAGGAACTGACAGAAGACGCCAAGACCTACGGCGACGATCGCCGTTCACCCATCGTGCAGCGTAGCGAAGCCCAGGCATTCAGCGAGAAGGACCTGCTGAGTGCCGATCCCGTGACGGTGGTGATTTCCAAACAGGGCTGGATTCGTGCCGCCAAGGGTCACGATATCGATGCCGAGGGCCTGAGCTACAAGTCCGGCGACAGCTTCAAGCTGGCCTGTGCCGGGCGCATGAACCAGCCCACCCTGCTGCTGGATTCTACCGGGCGCAGCTATACCCTGGACACCCACACACTGCCATCGGCGCGGGGACAGGGCGAACCGGTGACCAGCCACCTGTCGCTGCCCAAGGGGGCAACCATCGAAGGCATGGTGTCGGGGCAGGACAATGATCGCATACTGCTGGCCTGTGACGCGGGTTATGGCTTTGTGGCCAAGGTATCGGATCTGAGCAGCAAGACCAAGAACGGCAAGGCGGCACTGACGCTGCCCGAAGCCAGCCAGACCCTGGCACCGATTCTGGTGAAAGATGCGGCGCGGGACCTGCTGGCGGCGGTGACCAATGAAGGGCGACTGCTGGTGTTCGCGGTGGCGGATCTGCCGGAGCTGGCGCGTGGCAAGGGCAACAAAATTATCAATATTCCAGGCGCCCGGGCCAAGGCGCGGGAAGAGTATCTGACCGCGCTGGTCACGCTGGGGCCGGACGCAACCTTGCTGGTGCATGCCGGTCGCCAGCACCTGAAGCTCAGGGGGGCCGAGCTGGATCACTACCGTGGTGAGCGGGGTCGGCGTGGCAACAAGCTGCCCCGGGGGTACCAGCGGGTGGATCGTCTGGAGGCGGATGGCGGCGCTTAGCGGGCAAGTCCTGCAAGCGATCGGAATACGCAAAAGGCGCTGGCGACAGGATCGCCAGCGCCTTCTTGCTGTCAGGGTCTGAAGGGGCGGGCCGGGTTCAGGCTGTCTTGCTGACCAGATGGCTGGCCTGGCGCTCCAGCAGTTCTTCGTAGTCCTCGCTCAGGCGATGGATCAGCACCTTGTCTTCATCTTCGCGGCGGATGTCGGCCTGTTCCAGCAGGTTGTCCTTCAGATCCGGTACTTCGGTGAGGGCGGTGTGACTGATCAGCTCGTTGCTCTGGGTGCTGCGGGTCAGAAACTGGGCCTCCTCCAGCATCAGATCCGGCTTGAGGCAGTTGCCGCGGACCAGTGCGATGTGCAGGTTCAGCACCGGCTGGAAATTGCGGATGCGGCGCTGATTGAAAGCCCGATACAGCAGGGTGAAGAGCTTGGCGGCGCAGAGCGCATTGGCACCGTGGGCATCGTCATCGGTGGGCTCGCGGAACCAGACGCGAAAATCGCCGTTTTCCTGTGGCAGGATGTCGCCACTGTAAATGCCGGCGATCTGGTGGGCGAACTGGCCGTATTGCGCCAACAGGTCCGCGCGTTCGGTTTCATCCACGTACTCTGCATGGCCACTGGCGGCGTCTATCAGTATCAGGTAGCAGGCTTCGTGGGGCTCCAGTATCAGCTCCAGTTCGTGCTCCAGACTGTAGAGTCCCAACTGGGTTTCGGCTCGCTCGCGCAGGGGGTTGGGTGCGCTCGGCCGCGGTGGCTCGGCGGCGGGTTCGTCGTCAAATTCCAGTTCCTCGTCAATAAAACGGGGTTCCTGGTGGCGCTCATGATCTTCGGACTGCGGTGCCGAGGGGGTGAAGCGCGGCATCAGCCGTTCCTTTACCGGGCGCAGCAAATCCAGCAGTCCTTCGAAGCCGGCGTCTTCCCGGGTTGGGCGTGCGCCGGCTGATTTGTCCGGATTTTCCGTCTCGTTGTCTTCGGGCTCAGACTCTTCGTATTCACGCTCATCCGTCGGGTACTGATAGTCCTCCGGACTGGCCCGGGAGGCGTCTGCGTCTTCCGGCGGGAAGGTGTAGTTATCCTGAGCGGCAACTGTCTCGTTCTCGGCGGTTGCACCATCGCCCGTCTGAGGCCCGCCTGCATCCACTCCGGTGTCTGTATTGTCCAAAGCCGGTTCTGTCAGGCTGCTGTCTGTCTGTTCATCCTCGGCGACGCGGTCCTCGTTCAGGACTTTGGCAGTGTCAGGCTCCTGTGCCTGTTCGCGCGGGGGGCGGGCGTGCAGTGCCACGGCCAGGGTCAGCAACGCCACCAGAGCGCTGCCCAGCCAGAGCAATGCCACCAGAGTGATCTGTTCCAGTCGCTGCTCCCGGGCGGGGGCCGGGTCCAGCCAGAACAGCATGCGGCCAAGGTTTTGCTGCTCGCGCTCGAGTACCAGCTCACGCTCCAGCGGACCTTCGGTGTCGCCGCTGCGGGCCACCAGTTCGCTGGTATGGTCATAGAGGGCAATGCCGCGCACCTCCGGCTGATCACCCAATTCGTTGACCAGGTAGTTCAGGCTGACCCGGTCATCGGCCAGCAGCAGCGGTTGTAACAGTACCGCGGACTGGCGCATCAGCTTGTCGCCGGCACTCAGGGTCTGCGCCTGGGCGTCCCGGCTGGCACTGAACCACAGGTAGGCGCTGCTGAGCAGCAGGCCACAGGTCAGGATCAGTGCCAGTTGCACCAGCAGGCGACGACGCAATGAGGCGGGAATGGCGGTAACGGGGTGCTGGACTGCGGACATAGTGGGCTGGGGTATCCGGGGCACGTGGAAATGGGACGAAACCGATCATAGCAGCTCAACCGGGGCCGGCACAGTGTCGCCGAACGGCATGTTGCCGCGGGCGAACAGGCTATTTTGCCCTCTGGCTGCTCCGATTGGAGGAAGGCGGGAAGCAAAAGTGAAATCCTTACATGCAACAATCGGGTTCCGGACGGTATAATGCGCAGGTTAACGACCGGAGCTAAGGGCAGGGCATGAACGTAGAGGCATACATGATCGAGCTGGGTCAGCGTGCACGCGAGGCGTCGCGGCTGATGGCGCGGGCCGACACCGGCATCAAGGACAAGGCGCTGCTGTATATGGCCGAGGCCATCGAAGCGGCGCGCGACAGCCTGGTCAATGCGAATCAGCAGGATCTGGAACAGGGTCGGGCCAGTGGTCTGGATGCAGCCATGCTGGATCGTCTGGAGCTGACACCGGCACGCATCGACACCATGATCGAGGGTCTGCGTCAGGTCGCCACCCTGGCGGACCCGATTGGCGGCATTACCGACATGAACTACCGCCCCAGCGGGATTCAGATTGGCAAGATGCGCGTGCCGCTCGGCGTAATCGGCATCATCTATGAGTCGCGTCCCAATGTAACGGTCGAGGCGGCAAGCCTGTGCCTGAAGTCCGGCAACGCCGCCATTCTGCGTGGTGGCTCCGAGTCGATTCATTCCAACCAGGCGATTGCGGCCTGCATTGCTGCCGGTTTGAAACGGGCCGGCCTGCCGCAGACCGCGGTGCAGGTGGTGGAAACCACCGACCGTGCCGCCGTGGGCCAGCTGATCACCATGCCGGAGTATGTCGACGTTATCGTGCCCCGTGGCGGCAAGGGGCTGATCGAGCGGGTCAGCCGAGATGCACGGGTGCCGGTGATCAAACACCTGGACGGTATCTGCCACGTCTTTATCGACAGCGAGGCAGACAAGTCCAAGGCCATCAATATCGCCATCAATGCCAAGACACACCGCTACGGCACCTGCAACACCATGGAAACCCTGCTTGTCGACAGCAGTGTGGCCGCCGCGGTGCTGCCGGAGCTGGCCGGCGCCTATGAACAGGCTGGTGTTGAGCTGCGCGGCTGCGAACGCACCCGCAAGCTGCTGCCGCAGATAGTGGCGGCAACGCAGGAAGACTGGTCCACCGAATACCTGGCCCCCATCCTGGCGATCCGCGTGCTGGACGGCATGGATGAGGCCATCAGTCATATCAACCATTATGGATCCCACCATACCGATGCCATCGTGACCGAAAACTACACCAAGTCACGGCGTTTTCTGCGGGAGGTGGATTCCAGCTCGGTGATGGTCAATGCCTCCACGCGCTTTGCCGATGGCTTCGAATACGGTCTGGGGGCCGAAATCGGCATCTCCACCGACAAGATTCATGCGAGGGGACCGGTCGGTCTGGAAGGGCTGACATCGCAGAAATACGTGGTGCTGGGTGATGGTCATATCCGTAGTTAGGCGGACATGAGCGCCATCCGGCCTGCGGATGCCCTGGTTTTCATGGGTGGTACCTTCGACCCCGTGCACAATGGTCACCTGCGCACCGCGCTTGAGATCCAGCAGTGGATGGGAGTGGAGCAGGTCTGCCTGATTCCGTCGAACACCCCGGTGCACCGCGAGCAGCCTGGCTGCTCGCCGGCGCAGCGCCTGGCCATGGTGCGCCTGGCGGTGGAGCACGAACCGGCCCTGCGGGTCGATGCACGGGAAGTACTGTCGGACAAACCCTCCTACAGCCTGCTGACGCTGCAATCCTTGCGGGCCGAAATCGGGCCCGACCGGCCACTGTGCATGGTGCTGGGTATGGACGCCTACCTCGGGCTGGCCAGCTGGCATGGCTGGGAACAGCTGTTGGACTACTGCCACATCATCGTGGTGTGCCGGCCCGGTTACGTCTACGAGCCGGATGAGCGGATGAGTCGTTTTCGCCGTGCGCATGAAACCCGGTCGCTGGGGACCGTGCTGGGATCGCCCTGTGGTCGCGTGCTGATGCACGAGCTGACGCCACTGAGCATTTCAGCCACCCAGATTCGCCAGCTGGTGGCGAAGGGGCTGTCGCCCCGTTACCTGTGTCCGGACCCCGTCTGGCACTATATGCAACACCACAACCTTTACGCGATTAAAGAGGATAGTTAACCGAAGATGCGGACTGATCAACTGGTCACACTGGCGCAAACCGCGCTGGAAGATATGAAAGCCAAAGATGTCGTACTGCTGGATGTGCAGGGCAAGTCCAGCGTGACAGACTTCATGCTGATCGCCAGCGGAACCTCCCATCGCCATGTGAACTCCATTTCCCAGGAAGTGATCGAGAAGGCGAAAGAGGCGGGTGTGATGCCACTGGGTACCGAAGGACAGACCGTCGGTGACTGGGTACTGGTGGATCTGGGCGACATTGTTGTCCATGTCATGATGCCGGATGCCCGCAGTTTCTACGACCTGGAACGGCTGTGGAGCTTCGACGCGGCGCAGGCAGCAGAGTAACGGCGATGAAAGTACGTCTGATTGCCATTGGTGGCAAGATGCCGAACTGGGTGACCCAGGGCTACGATGAGTATGCCAAGCGGCTGCCGTCGGACCTGACGCTGGAACTGGTGGAGTTGCCCCTGGGCCACCGGGGCAAGGGCGCGGATCTTGCCCGGGCCAAGCGTCAGGAGGGCGATCAGATGCTGGCGGCCATTCCCAGGGGTGACCTGGTGGTGGCGCTGGAGGTCGAAGGCCGCAACTGGTCGACCGAACAGCTGGCCTCGAACATGGAAGGCTGGCGCATGGAGGGTCGCAATGTCTCCTTGCTGATTGGCGGTCCGGACGGCCTGGATGCCCGCTGCAGTGCGGCGGCTGATCAGCGCTGGTCGCTGTCGGCACTGACGCTGCCCCATCCGCTGGTACGGGTGCTGCTGGCTGAGCAGCTTTACCGTGCCTGTACCATTTTGCAGGGTCACCCCTACCACAAATAGCGACTCCATGGCCTTCGAACGCTTCAAGGATTACAGCCAGGAAAGCCGCACCTTTGGTGCACGGGCAATGCTGGCCTTTGTGCTGGTGCTGGTGCTGGTGTCGGTGCTGGTCGGGCGACTCTACTTTCTGCAGGTGGTGCAGTATGACCGCTATGCCGCCATGTCTGAGGATAACCGGGTGCATTTGCAGCCGGTGGCGCCCACCCGGGGCCTCATCTATGACCGCAATGGTGTGCTGCTGGCCGAAAACCGCCCCAGTTACAGCGTTACGGTGCTCAAGGAGGAGGTACGGGACCTTGAGGGAACGCTGGAGATCCTCAAGCAGCTGATTCCCATTACCGAGTCCGAACTGGAGCGTTTTGACAAGCGTTACCGCCAGCGACGCCGGCCGTTCGAGACGGTGCCGGTTCGCTTTCGTCTTACCGAACCTGAAATTGCCCGCATTGCGGTCAACTACCACCGTCTGCCGGGGGTGCAGGTTGAAGCCGATCTGATCCGCTATTACCCCCATGGCGAAGCCGTGGTGCATGCGCTGGGCTATGTCGGACGTATCAACGAGGCCGAACTGCAGCGGGTAGAGGCCAACAACTACGCCGCCACACACTATATCGGCAAACTGGGTATCGAAAAATTCTACGAGCCGCAGCTCCATGGGCAGGTGGGCTTTCAGAAAGTCGAAACCAACGCCCGGGGCCGTGTGCTGCGTGTGCTGGAGCGGGTCGACCCGGTACCGGGGGATGACCTGGTGCTGAGTCTCGACCTGCGGCTGCAACAGATTACCGAGCGACTGATCGATGGCCGCAAGGCCTCGGTGGTGGCGATCGACCCCAAGACGGGGGGTATTCTGGCGCTGGTGAGCGAGCCGGGCTATGACCCCAACCTGTTTGTTACCGGCATTTCGACCAAGGATTACAGCGCGCTGCGGGACTCGCCTGATCTGCCGCTGTTCAACCGGGCGCTGCGTGGCGGTTACCCGCCGGGCTCGACCATCAAGCCGGTGATTGCCCTGGCAGCGCTGGATTCTGGCACGGTATCACCGTCACACACGGTGTGGGATCCGGGCTTCTTTACGCTCAGCCAGGGCGGACGGCGCTACCGTGACTGGAAGCGCAGCGGTCATGGCCGGGTGGATCTGAATCTGGCGCTGGCCCAGTCCTGCGATGTCTGGTTCTACGATGTGGGCTACCGCATGGGGGTGGACAAGATGTCGGATTACCTGGGGCGTTTTGGCTTCGGGGATGTCACCAGCCTGGATCTGCCCGAAGCAGTGCCGGCGGTACTGCCTTCCAAGGAATGGAAACGCAATGCCCGCAATCGTCCCTGGTACCCCGGGGACTCGGTCAACCTGAGTATCGGTCAGGGGTTCTTTGTCGCTACGCCGCTGCAGCTGGCTACAGCCGCCACGGTGCTGGCGAATCGCGGCAGCTGGGTGCAGCCCAGGCTGTTGCAGGGGGTACGCACCGCCGCTGAAAATGGCGATATCAATATCGCCATGCCGCTGATGGCCGATGCCAAGGCCGTACCCGCGGACGTGATCGTCAAGTCCGATGCCTACTGGCAGCAGGTCATCAAGGGCATGGTGGATGTCATGCACGGTGAACGAGGCACGGCCCGCAAGGCGGGGGAAGACTCCAGCTATATTATTGCGGGCAAGACCGGTACGGCCCAGGTGGTAGGTATCAAGCAGGATGAGCGTTACGATGCCTCCAAGCTGTCAGAGCGCAACCGCGACCATGCCCTCTTTGTCGCCTTTGCTCCGGTGGATGATCCCCAGATCGCAGTAGCCGTGGTGGTGGAAAATGGTGGTGGTGGCTCCAGTACCGCGGCACCCATTGCCCGCCAGGTGATGGATGCCTGGTTGCTGGGAATTGATCCCAGTGCTGACCCCATGCCGGAAGAGCTGCTGCAGGAAGCGGAGGTATCGCGATGAAACCTGGGTTTGCGTTGTTGTACCCGCGAGGCGTGGTTGCCTGGAGGAACGGTTATGAGCCTGCGTGACTTTCAGCGCACCATGCCCGAATCCGGCCAGCATCTGGCAAACAGGCCGGGCTGGTGGTCCTATACGCATCTGGATGCCTGGATGCTGCTGTTTCTGCTGCTGTTGTCCGGTTTTGGCCTTTTTGTGCTCTACAGTGCCTCGGGGCAGGATGCTGGCTATGTCAGTCGGCAGGCAATCCGCATGGGCGCGGGCCTGTTCGTACTGGTTGTGCTGGCACAGGTGAACCCGCGCCATCTGGCGCGCTGGGCGCCCTGGATGTTTGCTGCCAGTGTGATGCTGTTGCTGGCGGTGCTGCTGGTGGGGGTCGGAGCAAAAGGCGCTCAGCGCTGGCTGGCGTTGCCGGGATTCCGCTTCCAGCCATCGGAAATCACCAAGCTGGTGCTGCCACTGATGATTGCCTGGTATCTTTCGAGCCGGCCGTTGCCACCGCGGCCGTGGCACATTATTGTTTCGCTTGTTCTGCTGGGTGTTCCGTCTGTGATGATCATGAAACAGCCGGACCTCGGTACTTCACTGCTGATTGCGGCCTCGGGGATTTTTGTACTGCTGCTGTCGGGAATACTGTGGCGCTATATCTTTGCGGCCATGCTGGCTGCCGGGGCTGCGCTGCCGGGACTCTGGATGGTGATGAAAGACTATCAGCGTCAGCGGGTACTCACTTTCATGGACCCCGAAAGTGATCCGCTGGGCAGCGGCTGGAATATTATCCAGTCCAAGACTGCCATCGGCTCGGGCGGCGTCTGGGGCAAAGGTTATATGGACGGCACTCAGTCGCAGCTGGATTTCCTGCCCGAGTCCCACACCGACTTCATTATTGCGGTTGTTGCTGAAGAACTGGGGCTCATTGGCGTGCTGATATTGCTGTTCCTGTATCTGCTGATTATTGGTCGAGGCCTGATCATGGCGGCCCGGGCGCCGGACAGCTTTGGTCGTCTGGTGGCGGGCAGCATTATCCTGACGTTCTTCGTGTATGTTTTTGTAAACATCGGCATGGTCAGCGGACTCCTGCCGGTGGTTGGTGTACCGCTGCCCTTGATCAGTTATGGCGGTACCTCTATTGTGACGCTGATGGCAGGGTTCGGCATAATGATGTCGGTTCATACCCATCGGCAGATGCTGCGTCGTTAAACAGGGATTAAGTATGCAAAAAATGTTGGTTCCCGCTTTGGTTACACTGGCGCTGGTATTGCAGACTGGCTGCGCATCAACGGCGGTTGGGCACGTCAGCAAGGACGCAGCCCCGGAGGAGGTCAAGACGGCTGATGCCGGCAACGGCTATTCGCAGCACCCGGAAGCCGTGGTGCTGATCGATGAAATGGTGGCCGAAGGGGCGGATCGTGCTTATCTGGTGAGTCTGCTTGATCAGGCGCAGCGGCAGGAGTCGATTCTCAAGGCCATGTCGCGTCCTGCGGAGAAACGCCTGACCTGGGGCGAATACCGCAAGATATTTATTGAACAGAAACGTATCGACCAGGGCATTCAGTTCTGGCGTGAGCACGCCGATACCCTGGCCCGGGCCGAGCAGCAGTATGGTGTACCGGCCGAGGTGATCGTTGCCATTATCGGTGTGGAAACCCGCTACGGACGCATTACCGGCAGCTACCGAGTGCTGGACGCCCTGGCGACACTGGGATTTGACTACCCCAAGCGCGGTGCTTTCTTTCGCGGCGAGCTGAAAGAGTATGTGCAGCTGGTGAAGGAAGAACAGGTTGACCCGCTGTCTCTCAAGGGTTCCTACGCCGGTGCCATGGGATATGGCCAGTTCATCCCCTCCAGCTTTCGCGCCTACGCGGTGGATTTCGATGGCGACAACAAGCGTGATATCTGGGGCAACCCGGTGGATGCCATTGGCAGTGTGGCCAACTACTTCGCCCGTCATGGCTGGAAGCCGGGTGAGCCTGTCACCAGTAACGTGGTGATCAATGGCACGACGGATGCGAGCTGGTTCAATGCAGGCCTCAAGCCTGAAGTCACCCTGGCCCAGTGGGCGGATCGGGGTATCAGCACCCGCAAGGATCTCGATTCCGCCCAGACGGCGACCCTGATGCAGCTTGAAACCACCGAAGGCGACGAGTACCGCTTTGGTCTGCACAATTTCTACGTTATCACCCGTTACAACCACAGCCGGCTCTATGGCATGGCGGTGCATGAGCTGAGCCAGATGATTGGCGCGGCCTACCGCGGGAGCAAACAGGGGTGACTTTCACATCGCGGCGCGTTTCGCTGGCGCTGATGCTGGCACTGCTGACCGGTTGCGCCACCACGGAGATATCGGATGATGAGGGTACCGGTAGCGCTGCACCGCCCGAGGCGAACGCCGGCCGCTACTCGATGAGGCACGACAAGGCGCCTCTGGAAATGGTGGATGTATCCAAGGTGCCCGATGCAGTGCCGCGCCTTGAGCCCAAAAGCCTGAGGGGGAACCGCAGTCCCTACGAGGTGCTGGGGCAGAGTTATCATATTCTTGATAATGCGCTGGGGTACCGGGAGCAGGGAACGGCGTCCTGGTACGGTCGCAAGTTCCATGGCTACGAAACCTCCAACGGCGAAATCTACGACATGTTCACCATGACGGCGGCGCACAAGTCGTTGCCGTTGCCATCCTATGTCCGGGTTACCAATGTGGATAACGGCCGCCAGGTCGTGGTGCGGGTCAATGATCGCGGTCCCTTCCATGAAGGGCGGGTGATTGACCTGTCATACGCGGCAGCATCGCGGCTGGATATGCTGGGTGAGGGAACGGCCCGCGTCTCACTGGAAGTGCTGGATCCGCGCGCAACCCTGGCATCTGCACCCGCCAGACCGGCGGGTGAGAAAGCCGGCGCTGGCCCCGGACGCTATCTGCAATTGGGCGCCTTTTCGGACCGTTCGGCCATCGATCGCATCGAGCAGCGTATCGGGCAGCTGTCCGCCGGTCTGAACCTGCGTGTTTCGCCGGTAAGCCAAGAAGGCCGCACTCTGTACAGGGTGCAATTGGGGCCGGTACCTGACAGCGAAACCGAAACGCGACTGATGCGCGAACTGGCGGATGCCGGCTACACCGCCACCCGCCCGGTGGACTTACCCTGATCGCCTGAGTAGAGTAGAACTTTTAGTCTTTGACGACGTCTACCCTGCACCCATTTCCCCGCAGACTGATAATGAGAATCATGGCTCAACGACCGATATATGCCCGACTATGTGGCTTCTTCCTCTGTTCATTCCTCATGGCCGGCGCCGTTCAGGCCGAAACGCCGACCCTGAATGCGACGCCCACGCTCAATGCAACCCCGACACTGTCGCCGGCTGAACTGATACCGGCTTCGCCCCAGATTGCGGCGACTTCCTACCTGGTGATGGATGCCGAAACCGGCGAAATTCTGCTGTCCGACAAGGAAGACGAGCAGTTCGCTCCCGCCAGTCTGACCAAGATGATGACCAGCTATATCGTCGAGTACGAACTGGCCAAGGGCAATATCTCCAAGGATGACCTGGTTCTGATCAGCGAAAAGGCCTGGCGTACCGAAGGCTCGCGGATGTTCGTGCGCGAGGGTACGCAGGTCAAGCTGATTGATCTGCTGCAGGGCATTATTATCCAGTCCGGCAACGATGCCTCGGTTGCCGTGGCCGAACACATCGCCGGCAGCGAATCGGCCTTTGCCGACCTGATGAACCAGCACGCCGGTCTGCTGGGAATGAAGAATACCTATTTCCGCAATGCCACCGGATTACCGGCGGACCAGCACCTGTCCACGGCCCGCGACCTGGCCATTCTGGCGCGGGCGATCATTCGCCAGTTCCCGGACAACTACCCGATCTATTCCGAGAAGTACTTCACCTACAACGAGATTCGCCAGCCCAATCGCAACCGTCTGCTGTGGCGCGATGATTCCGTTGATGGCCTGAAGACCGGGCACACCGAAGAAGCAGGCTATTGTCTGGTTGCCTCGGCCAAGCGCGATGACATGCGCCTGATCAGCGTGGTACTGGGTACCCGCAGTGAAGAGGCGCGGGCGCAGGAAACACAGAAACTGCTGGCCTATGCGTTCCGTTACTACCGTACCCACAAACTGTATGATGGCGGTACGCCTCTGAATACCGCCACTGTCTGGGGTGGTCAGGGTGGCGAAGTACGCCTGGGCCTGGCTGAATCCCTGGCGGTTACCGTGCCACGAGGGCAGACCGATCAGCTGGAAGCTGCCCTGGATGTTGATCGAGTGATCGAGGCGCCGGTGGTGCAGGGGCAGGAATATGGTCGTGTGCGGGTCACGCTCAATGGCGATACCGTACGTGAAGTGCCGCTGGTTGCACTTGAGGATGTGGCCGAAGGCGGCCTGCTCAAGCGCATCTGGCACAGTATTCTGCTGTTTTTCCTCAGCCTGATCGGCTGAGTCGCAGTGTAAGTACCCACTGACCCCGCCGCCTTCGTCCCGAGGGCGTGCTGAGGAGACGGACGCAGATGAATATCGTATACCTCAAGGGTCAGTTCATGGCCTCTGAAGAGGCGAAACTGTCGCCCTTTGATCGCGGATTTCTGTTCGGCGACAGTGTCTACGAGGTCGTGCCCTATTTTCGCGGCATTGGCTTTCGGCTGCAGGAGCATATCGCCCGGCTGGAATACAGCCTGAGGGCGGTGCGCATCCAGGCAGACCTTGACTGGGCTGCGCTGATGGATGAGCTGGTGGCGCGCAACGGTGGTGGCACCATGTCGGTCTATCTGCAGGTCACCCGCGGTGACGCTGGCAGCCGGAGCCACAGTTACGATGCCAGTCTCGAGCCTACGGTATTTGCCTGCTGCGCTCCGGTGCGCAATTTTGTGGCGATACCCGCCGACGACGTGAAAGGTCTCAGTGCCATCGTCACGGCGGATCTGCGCTGGCATCGCTGCGATATCAAATCCACCGGTCTGCTACCCAACATTCTGGTGCTGCAGCAGGCGCGGGATCACCAGGCTGATGAAGCCTTGCTGCTGCGTGATGGCGTGCTGACCGAAGGCACGTCGAGCAATCTTTTTGTGGTGCGCCAGGGCGTGATTTACACCCCCAAGCGCAGCTCTCACATCCTGGGCGGGATTACCCGGGAACTGATACTGGGCCTGGCGGACGCCAATGGCATGCAGTTTCAGGAAGTGGATATCGACTACGATACCCTTATGAACGCCGACGAAGTCTGGATTTCCAGTTCGACCCGAGGCGTGATGCCGGTGACGCAAGTGGATCATCGTCCCATCGGCAGTGGTACCAAGGGGCCCGTCTGGGCTCGAATGTTTGAATTGTTGGCCCGTTACCAGCAGCAGCTGATGACGGGGGAGTGAGTGATGAGCGAACAGCAACCCCCCAAAATTGAATTTCCCTGTCCCGACTACCCGATCAAGGTGATCGGGGTGAACAGCACCGACTTTCGTGAGTACGTGATTGAAACCGTGCAAATACATGCCCCGGATTTCGATATCACCACCGTCACGGTTCAGAACAGCCGCGAAGGGACTTTCCAGTCCGTGCGCTTTTGCATTACCGCCACCGGCGTCGATCAGCTTGAACGGCTGCACCAGGATCTGAAATCCTCCGGTCGCGTCAAAATGGTCATTTGATGCTCGAGTCCGACAGTCTGGTTCTGCGTGACCTGGGCCAGGTGCCCTATGCTTCCACCTGGCAGCAGATGCAGGACTTTACCAACAGCAGGGATGAGCAGACCCCGGATGAAATCTGGCTGCTGGAGCATGACCCCGTATTCACCCAGGGCCAGGCTGGCAAGGCCGAACATGTGCTCAATGCCGGTGATATTCCGGTGGTGCAGGCTGACCGTGGTGGTCAGGTGACCTACCACGGCCCCGGTCAGCTGGTGGTTTATCTGCTGTTGAACCTGCGGCGCAAAAGCCTCGGCGTACGCGATCTCGTGGACCTGATGGAGCAGAGCGTGGTCGAGCTGCTGGCGGAATATGGTGTCGAGGCCTATCCCAAGCCTGATGCCCCCGGTGTCTATGTCGAGGATGCCAAGATCTGCTCACTGGGTTTGCGGGTGCGTCGCGGCTGCTCCTTTCATGGCCTGGCGCTGAACCTGGACATGGATATGGAACCCTTCCTGCGCATCAATCCCTGTGGCTACGCCGGCATGGCAATGACCCAGCTGGCAAGCCTTGTGCCGGGGCTGGACAGTGCGGCGGTTGTGCGCCGTATGGGTGATATTTTGATCAACAAAATCGGGTATACTTCGGTGTCCCGCAGAACCAGATTGGATTAGCGATTGTATGGCAAGTTCTGATAGCAAAACCGCAGGCGCGCGCGTCGAGCAGGGTGTCAAACTTCGCGGCGCCGAAAAGGTCGCCCGTATCCCGGTGAAAGTCATTCCCACCGAGAAGGACGAAATGCCACGCAAGCCGGCCTGGCTGCGGGTGCGCATGGGTAACTCGGCTGAAGTACAGCGCATCAAGTCCAAACTGCGCGAGCACAAGCTGTCTTCCGTCTGTGAAGAAGCGAGCTGCCCGAATATCGGCGAGTGCTTCACCAACGGCACAGCCACCTTCATGATCATGGGGGATATCTGTACCCGTCGCTGCCCGTTCTGCGACGTGGCCCACGGCCGCCCCAATGCCCTGAACGCTGACGAGCCGCGCGAGCTGGCCACCGCCATCGCGGATCTGGGGCTGCGTTATGTGGTGATCACCTCGGTGGACCGTGATGACCTGCGTGACGGTGGTGCCCAGCACATCGCGGACTGTGTGCGCGAGACCCGCGAGCGTCAGCCGTCCATCGAAATTGAAACCCTGGTACCGGATTTCCGCGGCCGCATGGATGTTGCGCTGGACATTCTGGGTGCCACGCCGCCTGACGTGTTCAACCACAATATGGAAACCGTGCCGCGTCTGTACAAGCAGGTGCGTCCGGGTGCGGACTATGAATGGTCCCTGGACCTGCTGGAAGGCTTCAAGCAGCGCCAGCCCGGAATCCGTACCAAGTCCGGCCTGATGGTCGGTGTGGGCGAAACCAATGAAGAGATCGTCGATGTCATGCGTGACCTGCGGGCCCACAACGTCGACATGATTACCATCGGTCAGTACCTGCAGCCGAGTCGCAGTCACCTGCCGGTGGACCGCTTCGTCACACCGGAGGAGTTCGACGAGTTTGCCCGTCTGGCGAAGGAAATGGGTTTCTCCCACGTCGCCTCGGGCCCGCTGGTGCGTTCGTCCTACCACGCCGATCTGCAGGCCAAGGGCGAGAAAGTCGGCTAACGACCAAAGGTCGCTGTCATATGAAAAAGGAGCCTGTGGGCTCCTTTTTTGTGTTTGGTCATGTGGTTTTAGACCCTGGTAACCCAGACACCGACATCCAGCGTGGAGCCGGCTGTGCCATGGCAGGAACCGGCGATCGGCGATCGGCGGTACGGCCCCCGGCAGGCAGGCAACGGCGACTGTGACTTACGATCGCTGCTGACAATCTTGTGTGTTTTGGATATGTGTCGTTTGCAGTTATACCTTGGTAACCCAGACACCGACATCCAGCGTGGAGCTGGCTGTGCCACGGTAGGAGCCGGCGATCGGCGGTACGGCCCCTGGCAGGCGGGCAACGGCCACCGCTATATGATCGCTGCCGGCGATCTTGCCGATGGTCGGATCAAACCCCTTCCAACCAGCCCCAGGCAGGTAGACTTCTGCCCAGGCGTGGGTGGCGCCGTTGCTGTCCGCTGCCAGGATGGCATGCAGGTAGCCGCTGACAAAGCGGGCAGCCAGCCCCAGGTAGCGAGCGGCTTCCATAAAGAGCACCGCAAAGTCGCGGCAGGAGCCGGTGCCGTATTCCAGCGTCTGGCGGGCGCTCTGTACGCCAGGTTCTTCCCGCACACGGTAGATCAGGGTCTGGTAAATATGCTCGGCGATGCGCTGTAGCAGGCTATAGGTCTGTATTTCTTCACCGGCCTGCCAGAAGTTGCCGATCCAGGTGCCTAGCAGGGCACAGGTGTGTGCATCGGGCAGCGTATGGTAGGGCGCCAGCATGGGCTCGTCATTCGGCTGGTAGTTGAACGGATAGCTCAGTGCATAGTCCGACACCAGGAAGTCCAGCGGGGCTTCGTTGTACTGCTGAATAATGACTTCGCTTTTGACGACCAGCTGGCGCGTGGGCTGGGTAAAATTGGCCAGGGCGACGGAATTGTCTTCGACATCCCGGTGCCACAGGAGTGTGGCCGCCGGACTGATGTCCAGGGAAAACGACTGGATACGCAGCTCATGGTCTTCCCGTGGCCGCAGCAGCAGCTTGTGTTCGCCCAGAGCTACCGTGTCGGTAAAGTTGTAGTAGGTGTGATGCACAATCTTGTAGCGTTGCATAATGTGATCCCGAATGTCGTGCTCAGAGCGATTAGTGAAGCCCTGTACTGCAGGTGCCAGGGTATCGAGCCGCGTCAGCTATCCGCCTGGATAGCCCTGCTCGTCAATGTACTCCACGCTGACCCGTTGTGCCCTGGGGTAGAGAGCCGGTCCAAACTGGTTGTAAACCGCAACATCGGCGGCATCCCGGCCATAGCCGATGGCAACGTAGCCGCCGTGAAGCTGGGACTGAGTGGCATCGAAGGTATACCAGCGATCTGCCACGTAGGCCTCGAACCAGGCGTGCAGGTCCATGGGTTCCAGGTTATGCAGATATCCCACCACCATACGCGCGGGGATGCTCAGGCTGCGACACAGGGCGATGCCCAGATGGGCCAGGTCGCGGCATACTCCCCAGCCTCTTGCGTTGACCTCAGCGGCCGAAATCTGGATATCGCTGCTTTCGGGCTGGTAGGCAATGGTATTGCGCAGCCAGGTTTCGATGGCAGCGACCTGATCATAGCCTGGGGTATAGCCCGTGGTGATGCCGTGGGCCATCTGGCTGAAACGGTCCGATTCGCAGTAACGGCTGGGCAGCAGGTAATAGAGTGCGGACTCGGGCAGGTTCTGGATCTCGACGAAAGGGGCCCCGGGAGCGCGATCGATGTGGTCCGAGGTCATCACTTCAGCCGCGGTGTGGATCTCAAAGGCCCCCGGTGGCGCAATAAGGCGTTGGCACAAATTGCCGTAGTTATCGGTGAATTCGAAAACGGGCAAGCTGGGTACCAGTTTGTACTGCTCGCTGGCAATCCATTGCTGGGCGCCGCTGCGCGGTCGCAGCATCAGCACAAACGGCGTCGGTACGGCGATGTCGAATGTCAGATCACAACTAGTTTTTAACCACATGGTTCCTTTCCTTCGAATTACACTGGATGGCTCACTAGAGAGATACGGCCTCAGACCTGTTGTACGCTTGTGAACAGATCCCCTCATCGTCAGCAGAGGCTGGTATTTCACTGTACAGGCTTGGCGCCTGAAGTAACGGCTTAATTTGCACGCTAGGGCCGTGGTGACCCAGGCCTGCTCAGCTTTGCAGCAGTTTTTCAAACGTATCGGCGCCAGGCCCCAGCGGCTGACCGTAGCTGAATTCCACATAGTTGCCATTGGGATCACGCAGGCCGCAATAGTAGCCCACCGGAAAGGGCTCATCCCGCGGAGCCCAGACGAGGCAGCCGGCTTTCTCGGCTTGCTGTGCAATCCTGTCGACAGCCTCGCGGCTATGCAGGGCAAAGCCGAAGTGGCGATAGTCATTATCCGGCAGGCTCAGGTCCCTGCCGCCGTCCATCAGCACGAAGATAAAGTCGCGTTCGCGCCCGGGTTCTGCCATCCAGCTGATGGTCTGTCGGCTGCTGCGGCGCTCATGCACGATGCGCATGCCGCAAAAGTTCTGGTAGAAGGCAACACAGGCGGCCATGTCCGAGACATGGAGGGCGAGGTGGGTAATGCGGGCTGTAGTGGACATCCGGGAGCTCCTGTTCAAATCCGCTGTCAGGTGAACTAGTTATACACCCTGGTGACCCATGGGGTCTGTCTGGGGACAACTTTCAGCTGTGGATAATGGCGGTTTGTCATGGGCTTAAATGTTATCCACGAATACTGTGTATAAGATTGTGAATAAGGTATGGGTACAGATCCAGAGCCTTGCGGAGCCGGTGTATTGCCTGATGAGTGCGTTTTTTGAACGGTAAAAAAGACAGGTTTTCAGCAACTTGCATTGTGTATATGTGTAGAAAAAAGGTGTCTTTGGAGGTGAGCTGTCAAGCCAAATCGGAAAAATTTCCTGGCCTGACTCGATGTGTTATGCACAGAATGCAGGGGTAACCATGTGTATAACTTAAGGGTAAATGGATGGGGCGCCGTCATGCCGGCGTTTGCCGCCAATGCTCAATTCATGAGCACTCAATAACGGCAGCTGCAGAGGTGTCTGAAAAGGCAGGCTGGACGGTTCGACAAGAGATACGCGCGGTATGGGATGCACGCGGCGTCAACAAGGGTGTTCTGGCTCAGCCGGTGGCATCCAGTGGCAGAGCGAGGCCAGCCAGGTTCAGCAGAATCGCGGTCAGGGGCAGCCAGGGGTCGCCACTGCGGGCGCCTTTCACCAATCGGTCGACCTCGGCGGCCTGTTGCAGCAGGCTTTCCAGGGTGGCCGGGGAAAGGCGTTTGGTTGTGCTGCGCACCAGCTGCTTGCGCTTGCCGAACAGCCGCTGTTGCTGGCACAGACTGTCAAAGGCTGTGCCCTGTTGCAGGCCGCGCTGCACGGCATGCAGGATGCGGATTTCCCGCGCCAGAGCCCAGAGTACCACCGCAGGTTCCGAGCCTTCCTGGCGCAGTACCTGAATAATGCGGGTAACACGCTGGGGCTGGGCGCCCAGAGCGGCGTCGGTGAGGCCGAAGATATCGAAGCGGGAGCTGTCCGATACGGCGTCGATTACGTCGTCGGCGCTGAGGGTCTTGTTGGGAAACAGCAGCTGCAGTTTGCTCATTTCCTGGCGGGCGGCCAGCAGGTTGCCTTCGACGCGCTGACACAGCACTTCGACAGCACTGTCATCCAGGCGTATGTCCATCTGCACTGCACGGCGCCGGATCCATTCGGGCAGCTGCGACGGCTCCACCGGCCAGAGTTCGACAATCACGCCACTCTTGTCGACAGCCTTGAACCAGGCACTTTTCTTGGCACCGGCATCGAGCTTGTCGGCAATGATCAGCAGAACGTTGTCGGGGGCGGGGTTGACCAGGTACTGCTGCAGCATGTCGCTGGCATTCTTGTTCAGCTTCTGGCTGCCAAGACGCAGTTCGATGATCTTGCGTTCAGCAAACAGCGACAGGGCGCTGGCACATTCAAGCAGGTATTCCCACTTGAAGCTGCCATCGACGTGCAAAACTTCCCGTTCGCTAAAGCCCTGATCGAGAAACGCCTTGCGCAGCAGATCGCAGCTTTCCTCGGCCAGCAGGGGTTCGTCGCCGGTGACCAGATAGACCGGCGCGACACCCTGTTTCAGGCGCGCGCCGAGCTGTTCCGGCTTCAGCTTCATGGCTGGGCGGCGGCGATGTACAGGCGCAGGATCTGGCGTGAAATATCCTGCTGCATTTCACGCCGCAGCAGAGCTTCCTGGGCATTTTTGGCGGTAATGGCATCCGAGTCATAGGTGTAGACCCGCTCGGTACGTACCGCAGTCGGTGCAATCAGGAAACGTTCACCCTGGGTGACCTGAAAGCGTACCTCGGTGCGCAGTTCATATTCGTCCGCCTTGACGCTTTCATCCAGTGATGCGACGCGACGACCCTGTTTTTCCTCGAGAATCTGCAGGTTGTAGGGCGCTGCGGCGACCAGTTGAATGCCGTTGCTGCGCAGTGTGCGGCTCAGTTCGAGCCGCAGGGCACTGCGGCCGGCCGGCATTTCCAGCGCCAGTTCGCGCATCTCCTGCGGGACTTCAGCGCTGCCGCGCAACTGAAAACCACAGCTGCTTAACAGCAGGGTTGCGAGCAGCAGTATCAGCCTCAATTGCACAGTCATTGCTTTCTCCCGTCCTTAGCCTACAACGATATTGACCAGTTTACCCGGCACCACGATTTTCTTGCGCAGCTGCTTGTCGGCCATGTGCTTGCGCACATTCTCATCCGCCAGCGCAGTATGCAGGATCACGTCTTCATCAGCATCGGCGGCGACGCTGATTTTGGCGCGCACCTTGCCATTGACCTGTACCACCATTTCCAGCGATGCGCGGGTCAGGGCAGTTTCATCGACCCGGGGCCAGGGCGTGTGCAGCAGGTCATTGCTGCCGGTCAGCTGCTGCCAGAGGTGATGCGTGATGTGCGGTACGATGGGCGACAGCAGCTGGGTTGCGGCCAGCACGGCTTCGCGGGTGACCGCACGGCCCTGTTCGCTGACATCGACAAAGCGACCGATGCTGTTGGACAGCTCCATGACTGCCGCGATAGCCGTGTTGAAGGTCTGGCGGCGTTCGATATCGTCGCTCACCTTGGCGATGGTTTCGTGTACCTTGCGGCGCAGGTCGCGCTGCTCGTCGGTCAGGTTCGCGCTGTCCAGGACGGCGACGTCCTGTCCGTGCTGCAGGTGGTCGTGTACCTGTTTCCACAGGCGCTTGAGGAAGCGGTGAGCCCCTTCGACGCCGGAATCGGACCATTCCAGCGACTGCTCGGGAGGCGCTGCGAACATCATGAAAAGTCGCACGGTGTCGGCGCCGTACTTGTCGATCATGACCTGCGGGTCGATACCGTTGTTCTTGGACTTCGACATCTTGGACACACCGGCCTGCTCCACCGGCAGGCCGTCGGATTTCAGGCGCGCACTGGTAATGCGGCCCTTGTCGTCGGTTTCGGTGTCCACATCGGTGGGGGCGATCCAGATCTTGCCGCCCTTTTCGTCTTCGCGGTAGTAGGTGTCAGCCAGCACCATGCCCTGGCACAGCAGGCGGGTGAAGGGTTCGTCGGAATTCACCAGACCTTCGTCACGCATCAGTTTGTGGAAGAAGCGCGAGTACAGCAGGTGCAGAATGGCGTGTTCGATACCGCCGATGTACTGATCCACCGGCAGCCAGTAATTGGCCTGTTCGGGATCCAGCATGGCGTCGCCACTGCGGGCGCAGGCGTAGCGGGCATAGTACCAGCTCGACTCCATGAAGGTGTCGAAGGTATCGGTTTCACGCTCGGCAGCGCCGCCACAGCTTGGGCAGGTGGTCTGGATGAAGCTGTCCATCTTCTTGATCGGCGAACCCACACCGTCGAAGTCGACGTCTTCAGGCAGTACCACCGGCAGCTGGTCTTCCGGCACCGGCAGCGGGCCGCAGGACGGGCAGTTGATTACGGGTATCGGCGTGCCCCAGTAGCGCTGACGGGAAACGCCCCAGTCGCGCAGGCGATAATTGATGGTGGTGCGACCCTTGCCCCGGTTTTCAAGTTCCTTGGCAATGGCCTTGAAGGCGACATCGAATTCGAGTTCGGAGAAGTCACCGGAGTTTATCAGCGCGCCCTTGTCGGTAAAGGCTTCGCGCTCGATATCGATGGGTGTGGAGGCATCCAGTGGCTTGATGACCTGGCGTATCGGCAGACCGTATTTGTGGGCAAACTCCCAGTCGCGCTGATCGTGGGCCGGTACCGCCATGACGGCGCCCGAGCCGTAGTCCATCAATACGAAGTTGGCGGTCCAGACCGGTACTTTCTCGCCGGTCAGTGGGTGGGTCGCTTCCAGACCCAGCGCCATGCCTTTCTTTTCCATGGTCGCCAGATCCGCTTCAGCCACCTTGGTGTGTTTGCAGTCTTCCAGGAAAGCGGCAAGTTCCGGGTTGTTTTCGGCAGCCTGCAGCGCCAGCGGGTGCTGCGGTGCCACGGCCACGTAAGTCACGCCCATCAGGGTATCCGGGCGGGTGGTGAAGACTTCCAGCTCACCGTTGCCCTGAACCTGGAACTTCAGCTCCACACCCAGGGAGCGGCCGATCCAGTTGCGCTGCTGGGTCCGCACCTGTTCGGGCCAGTGATCCAGCTTGTCGAGGTCGTCCAGAAGCTGGTCGGCGTAGTCGGTGATTTTCAGGAACCACTGCGGAATCTTCTTGCGTTCGACCAGGGCACCGGAACGCCAGCCGCGGCCATCGATAACCTGCTCGTTGGCCAGTACGGTCAGATCCACCGGGTCCCAGTTCACCTCGGATTCCTTTTTGTAGACCATGCCCTTGGCCATCAGGCGGGTGAAGAACCACTGCTCCCAGCGGTAGTATTCCGGATGGCAGGTGGCGACTTCGCGGCTCCAGTCATAGCCAAAGCCCATCTGCTGCAGCTGATTGCGCATGTAGTCGATGTTTTCGTAGGTCCACTTGCCCGGGGCGACATTGTTCTTGATCGCGGCGTTTTCGGCTGGCAGGCCGAAGGCGTCCCAGCCCATGGGCTGGAGCACATTCTTGCCCTGCATGCGCTGGTAGCGCGAGACCACATCGCCAATGGTGTAGTTGCGCACATGCCCCATGTGCAGCCGACCGCTGGGGTACGGAAACATCGACAGGCAGTAGAATTTTTCTTTGGCGGGGTCTTCGACGCAGTGGAAGCTATCGTGCTCATCCCAGTAAGCCTGGGTCTGGGACTCGATGTCCCCGGGCTGGTATTGTTCGTTCATGGATTTAGGAATCGACATCTCTGACAATAAAACCGGCATCTGGAAATGCCGGCTATTGGTTCAATGGAAAGTTCGTGACATGCGGCATAGCATA
>JBFGZM010000002.1:0-34409 GCA_041586815.1 Marinobacterium sp.
TAGGTTTTGCCGGTACCGGCGGGGCCGATGCCGAAATTGATATCCCGGGTGCGGATGGCGCGGACATACTGTTGCTGATTTTCACCGCGGGGCCGAATATGGACCTTCTTGGTGCGGATGCTGACATCCATGGCGGTCTGGTCGATACGGTTTTGCATCTGTTCGACACCGGACTGCTGCAGTTGCAGGTGCACGGCTTCGGGGGTGAGCTGGACGCCAGCAGCGGCGTCCTTGTAAAGGTTCTGCAGAATCTCGGCGACAACGCGCACGATCTCCAGATCGCCAATCAGCTGAAAGTGATTGCCGCGATTACGGATTTCAATATGCAGGCGTTGTTCGATCAGTTTGAGGTGTTCATCGAGCTGGCCGCACAGGTTGGCCAGGTGTTCGATGTTGTCGGGTTCAAGGGTCAGGCGTAGCGTTTGCGCTGTGTTCAATTTAGCTCCTGGTCGGTAAGCGCAGGGGAGGACGCACCCTGCGGTTACAGAATTCGCGTTCAGTGTGTTTGATCAAGCTCCGAGCCGATCAGTTCCCCGCGCAGCGAGTTGGCATAGGCGTCCAGAATCCGTATATCGGCGAAATGGCCGATCAGGTCCGGATTGGTGGAGCGAAAGTTGACGACACGGTTGTTCTCGGTGCGTCCAGACAGCTCGCCCGGGTCTTTCTTGGAATAACCGTTCACCAGGATACGCTGTACCGTGCCTACCATGCGGCGGCTGATGCCCATCGCCTGCTGGATGATACGGTCCTGCAGAATCTTCAGATGCTGCTTCTTGGTGTCTTCCGATACGGTATCGGGCAGATCGGCGGCAGGTGTTCCCGGGCGGCGGCTGTAGACGAAACTGAAGGAGTGATCGAAACCGATATCCTGGATCAGGTTCATGGTGGCTTCAAAGTCGGCATCGGTTTCGCCGGGGAACCCGACGATGAAGTCCGACGAGAAACTGATGTCCGGGCGCAGCTTGCGGATACGGCGCAGCTTGGACTTGTATTCCAGCACAGTGTGGCCGCGCTTCATGGCCATAAGGATCTTGTCCGAGCCGCTCTGTACCGGCAGGTGCAGGTGGCTGACCAGTTCCGGCACCTGGGCATAGGCATCGATCAGACTGTCGCTGAACTCCACCGGGTGAGAGGTGGTAAAGCGAATGCGGTCGATACCCTCGATGGCGGCAACCAGGCGGATCAGCTCGGCCAGGTCTGCGCTGTCGCCGTCGCTGGTGGCACCGCGGTAGGCGTTGACGTTCTGCCCCAGCAGGTTCACTTCACGCACGCCCTGTTCGGCCAGTTCCTGGCACTCGGCCAGAACGCTGTCCAGCGGACGGCTGACTTCCTCGCCACGGGTGTATGGCACCACGCAGAAGGTGCAGTACTTGCTGCAGCCTTCCATCACCGATACGAAGGCCTCTGCCCCTTCGACCCGGGGGGCCGGCAGATGGTCGAATTTTTCGATTTCCGGGAAGCTCACGTCCACCACGCCTTTCTGGCCCTGGTGGGTCAGGTCGATCATTTCCGGCAGGCGGTGCAGGGTCTGGGGGCCGAAGATCATGTCCACGTAGGGCGCACGCTGGTAAATGGCGTCGCCTTCCTGGCTGGCGACGCAGCCGCCCACGCCGATCACGAGGTCAGGATTGCGATCCTTCAGCTTGCGCCAGCGACCCAGCTGGTGGAACACTTTTTCCTGGGCTTTTTCACGTATCGAACAGGTGTTGAGCAGCAGCACATCCGCGTCTTCCGGGTTGTCTGTCAGCTCCAGTTCATGGCTTTCACCCAGCAGATCCGCCATGCGGGACGAATCGTATTCGTTCATCTGGCAGCCATGGGTTTTGATAAACAGCTTCTTCGCCATTTCTCACCTGTATTGATTAAGCGGGTTGCTCTGGAGGGCGGAGCCAGGCTGTGAAGGTTTTGATCACAGGCGCTCGACCACCCCCGAAAGGACCGGGCATTATACTGAAAGCGGGCAGGGCTGCCTAGATTTTGAGCAGCCTTGTATCGGGCGAATTTGCCCTCATTATACCGGCTAACAGCAGTTAGCCAGGCAGCAGTCTACTTATGGCCAGTGACGAACGGATGTATCGGGTGCAGTTCATTAATCAGGATCAGGTGTACGAGCTCTATGCGCGGCACGTGTTTCAGAGCGAGATGTGGGGCTTTATCGAAATCGAGGACTTCGTTTTTGGCAGTCGTTCGGAGCTGCTGGTGGACCCGGGTGAGGAAAAACTGAAAAAGCAGTTTGGCGACGTCAAGCGCTCCTACATTCCGATGCAGGCAGTTATTCGCATTGATGAAGTCCGTCAGGAAGGTGTACCGAAGATCAGCGAGGCGCGTGGCAGTGTCACCGCGTTTCCGCTGTCGGCGCCGCCGCGCCGGGATCGCTGATCGGATAACGGTCATCAGCAGGCTCCAGCCGATGACCGCAGGAGCCGTTATTGTTGCTGGGCCAGGGTGTTCCGGCAGCTGTTGGTCAGACTGGGGTCGAGAATTTCGTTCAGGCGGTTTTCGTTGTAGTACTCGTTGGCACCATTCATGTAAATGATCTCAACGCCTTCAACCTCGAAGCAGGTGGCTTTGCGGTTGCTCCAGATTTTGTCCCACTTGTGTTCACCGGCGCTGCTGAAGGGCCTGAAAGGGCCGGCAACGCGCAACCAGGTATCGGGTCGGTTGGTTTTCTTGGCGTTGATGATCTTGCCCTCGGCGTTATAGGCCGTGGTCTTGAACATCACGAACTGGAAGGTCTGATCGGAGACGTTGCTGAAGCTGATATGGGCGTCGGTCAATCCCGATTTGCCGGGCTTGCTGGCGCGAAAGCCGTGGACCTGCACAACCGGCTTGGGAATGGGACGAACATAGACAACGGGTTCCGGTGCAGGCTCGACAACGGGCGCGGGCTTTTTGAACATGTTGCCACAACCCGCCAGCGTAATGGCGCCGGCGGCGACAACCAAGAGTTTCCAGGCTTTCATCGAAACAGGCTCCTGCGGTGATCCATGATGATTATTTTTCCTGCTGTCGTAAGGGTAAAGTGCCCCGCTTTCCGCCAAGTTATTGACTGCATGCGGTGAGTCAGGATTGTCGCATGAAGCCGATTCAGGCGGTACTGTCTCCACCGAGCGCCAGTAGTGTTTTTGCCGGGCGTCCCGGAATCTCCCGGGCCAGGCGCGGCAACAGAAAACCGGGTAGCTCAGCCTGCAGTGCCCGCATCAGTGCCCGCGCCTCGTCGTCACTGACATCAAAGTGGGCGGCGCCGGCCACGGCATCCAGCACGAACAGATAATAGGGTAGTACGCCTGCGGCAAAGAGTCGCTCACTCAGTGCCTGCAGTGCACTTACGCTGTCGTTTACGCCACGCAGCAGAACCGACTGATTAAGCATAGTCACGCCGGCGCGCTTGAGCTGCAAAACGGCAAGATCGACATCCAGATCGATCTCGTTGGCATGGTTGGCGTGCAGGACCATCACGCATTGCAGGCGTGTGCCGGTAAGGGCATCGACCAGACTGTCGGTGACGCGCTGCGGAATCACCACCGGCAGCCGGGTGTGGACGCGGACACGGCGCAGATGCGGGATTTCTGCCAGGTCCCGCACCATGCGTGCCAGGCGCCTGTCGCTGGTGGCCAGAGGATCACCGCCGGAAAAGATCACCTCGTTAACCTGGGGTTGCTGACGCAGGTAGGTCAGCACCTGCTGCCACTGTTCGGGCCCCAGACGATTGTCGTCATAGGGGAAGTGGCGCCGGAAGCAGTAGCGGCAGTTGATGGCGCAGGCGCCGGTCAGGATCAGCAGTACCCGGCCCTTGTACTTGTGAATCAGGCCATCGCGGTGATTGGCGGCCATTTCGGCCAGCGGGTCGGAGACGTAACCCGGCACGCTGAGAAGTTCGGCATCCAGTGGAAGTACCTGGCGCAGCAGTGGATCATCCGGGTCGCCTTTGCGGATACGCTTGAGATAGGGCACCGGGACCCGCAGGGCAAAATCACCGGCTGCGGCTCTGGCGGGAGACAGCAGTTCGGCTGGAAGCTCCAGCAGGCGCAACAGTTCAGCGGGATCGTCGATGGTGTGACTGAGCAGCTGTTGCCAGTCTTCAAGCTGTGTAACCGGGAGAGTCATCAGGGGCCGCGGGCGTAAGATGGGAATTTGCTCGCATTCTGCTTTCAAGTAGAATAGCTGTCAATTTTCGGGCAGTGCCCGGTTTTCAGTTAGCTAATCGAGTCCCGAGACTTCCTGCATATGGCAAATTACTCCGCGAACCAGTTCAAGAACGGCCTGAAAATCATGCTCGACGGTGACCCCTGCACCATGACAGATGTCGAGTTCGTCAAACCCGGTAAAGGTCAGGCATTCACCCGTGTGAAAATGCGCAACCTGATTTCCGGCCGTACCTGGGAAAAAACCTTCAAGTCCAACGAATCGGCCGAAGGCGCGGACGTGATGGACCGCGACATGGAATACCTCTACAGCGATGGTGAAATGTGGCACTTCATGGAACCTGCGACGTTCGAGCAGTTTGCCGCCGACAAGAATGCGGTGGGCGATGCGCACCAGTGGCTCAAAGAGCAGGATCGCAGCATGATCACGCTGTGGAACGGCAACCCCATCTCCGTGACGCCGCCCAACTTTGTTGAGCTGGCCGTGACAGAAACGGACCCCGGCGTGAAGGGTGATACTGCCCAGGGTGGCTCCAAGCCTGCAACCCTGAGCACCGGCGCTGTCGTCCGTGTACCGCTGTTCATCGAAGAGGGCGATATCCTCAAGATCGATACCCGCACCGGCGCTTACGTCAGCCGCGCCTGATTCAGGCCGCGGGTCTATAACGACGGCAGCCTCGGCTGCCGTTGTCCTTTCTGTGCCCTGTGTTGTGACCCTCCCAGTCGTGTTCGGGCACTTGTCTGCCCGCCAGCCGAGTGACGTTTGACCTATGACAGCCCAAGACTGGCGCCCCAGTGCGTCGATTGAAAACCTGCGCCACCGTGCACGGATCCTGGCAGATATCCGGCGCTTCTTTGCCGAGCGCAGTGTACTGGAGGTGGAAACCCCGGCGCTGTCGCACCGGGCGGTGAGCGACCCCTTTATCGACAGCATTGACGCGGCCTACATGCCTTATCCCGGCGGGCCTTCGCAGGCGCTCTTTCTGCAAAGTTCACCGGAGTACGCCATGAAACGGCTGCTGGCGGCGGGTAGCGGCGCCATCTATCAGTTGGGGAGGGCCTATCGCAACGGCGAATCCGGCGCACGGCACAACCCGGAATTCACCATGCTGGAATGGTACCGGCCGGACTTCGATGACCGGGCACTGATGGATGAGGTCGAGGCACTGGTATGTGGCGTTCTGGGCTTGCCACCGATTCGCCGGGTGACCTACCGGGCGCTGTTTGTGGAGCAGCTCGGACTGGATCCCGTCACGGCCTCCCTTGCGGAACTGCAAGCCCGGGCGCGGGCGTCGCTGGATATCGCCATGGAGGACGATGATCGGGACAGCTGGCTGAACCTGCTGATGTCGCATCTGATCGAGCCTGCGCTGGCAGGGCAGGGAGCAGTCTTCGTACATGAATTTCCCGCCAGCCAGGCGGCACTGGCACGGCTAAGACAAGGTGAAGACGGCACGCCGGTGGCGGCACGCTTTGAACTCTTTGTTGAAGGGATGGAGCTGGCCAACGGTTACCACGAACTGACCGATGCCGCCGAGCAGGCAAGGCGCCTGCAGGCGGATCAATGCAGCCGGGCGCAGATCGGGTTGCCGCAGCGGCCTCTTGAAGACCGACTGGTGGAGGCTCTGGCTCAGGGCCTGCCGGACTGCGCCGGTGTGGCCCTGGGGGTTGACCGGCTGGTGATGCTGGCACTGCAGACCGCGTCGATCCGCGATGTGATTGCCTTCCCATTCGATCTCGCCTGAAACGCAAGACATACAGCGGGTCAGGCCGCGTGGCGGCGGACCCAGCACCGGTAGCCTGATCTACCAGTGTTAAGCTGGGCTGCGCCGGCAAATGATTCAGCAGGGCGCCGGGACTGGCAGGATACTTCTTTGATGCTGGATAGATGCTTGCACGGCAGACGACATCACATCCGCGATGTGGTCGTCTTCCCGATCGACAGAGCCTGAGTCGCCTTATGCCGGCAAATGGTTCAGCAGGGCGCTGCGCATGCGACGCACGGCCTCTTCCAGCAGGCCGCGGGGGCAACCGAAGTTGAGGCGCATGAAGCGATCGTCGCCGAAATCCCGCCCCGGTGACAGGCCGACGCCTGCCTTCTCGAAGAAGCGCGCCGGGTTTTCGAGCTTGGCGCCAGAGACATCGATCCAGGCCAGGTAAGTGGCCTCGACCGGTTCCATGCTCAGTCCCGGAATGCGGTTGATCTCCTGCACCAGATAGTCCCGGTTGCCGCGAAGGTACTCGAGCTGGCGCCGGTTCCAGGCATCGCCGTCACGGTAGGCGGCCAGCGCTGCTGTATAGCCCAGCAGATTTACATCCGGCACGATGCCCTTGCGCACGCGGTTGAAAGCCGTGCGCAGCGCAGGATCCGGGATGATCGCAAAGGAACAGCCAAGGCCGGCGATATTATAGGTTTTGCTCGGGGCCATCAGGGTGATGCTGCGGCTCTGGATGTCGCTGTTGATCGAGGCCAGCGGCCGATGCTCGACACCCGGCTCCAGAATCAGGTCGCAGTGGATTTCATCGGAACAGACAATCAGGTCGTGCCGCTGGGCGATGCTTGCCAGGCGCTCAAGCTCCTCCTGCCGGTAACAGGTGCCGCCCGGGTTGTGCGGGTTGCAGAACAGCAGCAACCGGCTGTCGGCGGTAATGGCGGCTTCCAGGGCGTCAAGATCCAGCGTCCAGCGCGCGCCCTGTTGCTGCATCGGTACAGTGATCAGCTGGCGGGATGACAGCCTTGGTGCGGTCATGAATGGCGGATAGACGGGCTTTGGCGCCAGTACGCTGTCGCCATCGACACCGACACTGCGACAGCTGAGATTGAGACCGCAGACCAGGCCTGGCAGCCACACCAGCCAGTCGGCCTCAATCGCCCAGCCATAGAGCCGCTGCATGCGCTCGATCACCTGTTGATTGAGCTCGGCCGGCGTCTGGGTATAACCGAATACGCCGTGGCTGATGCGCTGTTGCAGTGCGTCGATTACCGCCGGAGGCGACATGAAGTCGGTGTCGGCCACCCACATGGGCAGGATTTCACTGTCGCGGTACTTTTCCCACTTCTGGCTGGCGGTGTCGCGACGATCGATTATACGGTCGAAATTTTCTGGAGCCATGTTGCACCTTTTCGCATTTGAACCGGGTTGCGCTGCATTGTAGCGGCACCGGGTTGCAAATAGTCAACGCGGCGTTATAGTTACGAACCGGACCCGCCAGGCACTCCATGACACCGTGTTATCGCAGTGGTTGCCGACCCGGACGGGGCCAGTGGACGAACATGCAGTGCAGAAATCGGAGCACGCCGGCCAAGACAGGTCAGGCGGGCGACCTGATTTTTCCTCACCTCTTTCCTTTATATTAGTATCCTGTGAGCAGACCAGGCCGCATCCGCCTGTGACGGCAATAACCGGGCGACGCCGAAACCCATTTGGAGATTTCCCGATGAGCGATAACAACAGAGTCATTATTTTCGATACCACCCTGCGTGATGGCGAGCAGAGCCCCGGCGCGTCCATGACCCGGGATGAAAAGCTGCGCATTGCCCGCCAGCTCGAAAAGATGCGTGTCGATGTTATCGAGGCGGGCTTCGCTATCGCCAGCCAGGGCGACTTCGAGGCAGTCAAGGCGATTGCCGATACGGTGCGCAACAGCACCATCTGTTCACTGTCCAGGGCGCTGGACAAGGATATCGACCGTGCCGGCGAAGCGCTGCGCAATGCCAACTCCGGTCGCATTCACACCTTTATCGCCACCTCGCCGATTCACATGAAATACAAGCTGCAGATGCAGCCGGATCAGGTGGTGGAACAGGCCGTGAAAGCCGTGTCCCGGGCGCGCAACCTGATGGATGATGTGGAGTTCTCGCTGGAAGACGCCAGCCGCTCCGAGTTCGATTTCATGTGCCGCATCATCGAGCAGGTGATTGACGCCGGTGCGCGTACCATCAATATTCCGGATACCGTGGGCTATGCGGTGCCGCAGGAGTTTGCCGCCACCATCGCCCGCTTGATAAAGAACATTCCCAATGCCGACAAGGCCATCTTCTCGGTGCATTGCCATAACGACCTGGGGCTGGCAGTTGCCAACTCCCTGGCGGCGGTGTCGGCCGGTGCCAGGCAGGTGGAATGTACCGTTAACGGGCTGGGCGAACGCGCCGGCAATGCCTCGCTTGAAGAGGTCGTGATGGCGATCCGTACCCGCCACGATACCCTGGGCGTCACCACCAACATCGATACCACCCAGATCGTGCCGGCCTCCAAGCTGGTCTCCAGCGTGACCGGCTTCCCGGTGCAGCCCAACAAGGCCATCGTCGGCGCCAATGCCTTTGCCCATGAATCGGGCATTCATCAGGACGGCATGCTCAAGCACCGTGAAACCTATGAAATCATGACCGCGGAATCCGTCGGCTGGCACGCCAACCGCATGGTGCTGGGCAAGCACTCTGGCCGCAACGCCTTCCGAACCCGCCTCGAAGAGCTGGGTACCAGCGTGGCGTCCGAAGCCGAGCTGAACGACGCCTTTGCCCGCTTCAAGGATCTGGCGGACAAAAAACACGAGATATTCGATGAAGACCTGATGGCGCTGGTGTCTGATACCCGTGCCTCCGCCGGCAATGAAATCTACCGTCTGAGCAGCCTCAAGGTGACCTCCCAGACCGGCGAAGTGCCCCAGGCCAGCATTACACTGATGATCAACGGCAAGGAACAGTCGGCAGTGTCCGCTGGATCCGGTCCGGTAGACGCCACCTTCAAGGCCATCGAGTCCCTGGTGCAGTCCGGCTCCAGCCTGGAGCTGTATTCGGTCAATGCCATCACCAGCGGCACCGATTCCCAGGGCGAGGTCACGGTGCGACTGGAACTGGGTGGGCGCATCGTCAATGGCCTGGGGGCGGATACCGATATCATTATCGCGTCGGCCAAGGCCTACGTGCATGCGTTGAACCTGCTTGAGGCCAACGTACAGAAGGCGCACCCGCAGGTTTGACACAGGCAGTGGATTCGCACATGCATGCCGAGCAACTGCGTCACCAGTACCTGGAGGCACTGGGTGTCAGCAGCTGGCTGCCCCGAGAACCCCTGGCGGGTGCCAGGGTGTCGCAAGACTGGGTGTGGCAGTTTCAGCAGGGTGTCTTGGATGACGGAGAGGGCGAGGTCGATGCCGGGGGCGGTTATGAGGACGACTATGAGGGCGGTGCTGCTGAGCAAAGCACCGTTGTGCAGCGTCCCGTGCGCCGGGGGGGTGCTCCCGCCGGTGCCGGCCGTACGGCCCTGCTGGATAGCCTCGACGCCACCCCTGCTGCTCCCGCATCCGTACCCGCTGCTGTTGCTGTTCCGCCCGCTGACGTCGTTTCTCCTGCCGGAGTTGCCCGTGAACCGGTGCCGGCCGCGCCTGTCGCGCCTGTCGCGGCGGTTGCAGCGCCGGCGCAGGGTGGCGACGCCGTACCACGGCCGCGTCGCAGCGAGCCGCAGGTTGTTCCCGAGTTCAAGCTGGCGTTTCTCGCCATGGGGGATGGCCTGATTATTGACTCGCTGCCGCCCCAGTCCCGCGGAGGCTTCAGCAATGCTCATCTGCGCCTGGCAATGTCGCTGTGGCGCGGGCTTGGCATGCCGGCGGTTGAATCGCCCCGGGCCCAGCTGTTGCCCTGGCCGGCCTTTACCAGTCGTTCCCTTGATCAGGGCTGGGATCAGGCTCAAACGGCCGTACAGCGCAAGTTTGACTTGATGCTGGCGCAGGCGCAGGCGCCGGTGCGCTTTGTGCTGCTGCTGGGCGACTCGGCCGCGCGCCTGTTGCTGCAATCTCCCGATGGCGGGGATGGCATGCGTGGCATGCTGTTCCGTCCGCGTGCTCAGGTGCCGGCGCTGGCCACGGCAAGCCTCAGCGAAATGCTGCAGGTACCAGGGTGCAAGCGCGATGTCTGGCGGGAACTGCAACCGCTGATCAGGCATCTCGCCGATGCGTGAGGTTCGGCAAGCAAGGGGTGGCAGCGACCAGGCTTCTTTGTTTAGGCCGCAACGGCTGGTTGAGCACCTGGCGCTCGTGATACCCGCAGATGGTTGACGTTCGCATCCTGAGCGAGGCTGATCTGAGGTCTCTTGCCGAGCTGCAACCACAGTGCTTCGATCCGCCCTGGAGTGAAGAGATGCTGCGCGCGCGCCTGCTCCATCCGCGCGGCCTGAACCTGGGCATTTTCAGCGCCGGAGAACTGCAGGGGTTTGTTCTGCTGAGTTATTTGCTGGATGAGGCCGAAGTACTGCAGATCGGGGTGGCGCGGCGTCAGCTGCGCCGGGGGCTTGCCCGTCAACTGTTGGCTGCGGCACTGCAGCAGTTGCCCGCCCTCGGCGTCGAGCGCCTGATGCTGGAAGTAAGGGCGTCCAACGTGGCGGCCCTGAGTCTTTATCGCGGGCTGGGGTTCGTCGAAGACGGGCGGCGCAGCGGCTATTATGCCACTGTGACCGGGCATGAGGATGCGGTATTGATGAGCGTCCGGCCAGGCGGCTGACGCCTACAAGAGAAAATCCCTATGAGTATCACCGACGGCCTGCTGCCCCATCTGGCTTCACTCTGGCTACTGGCTGCATTTTCCCTTGTTGTCTTGCTGGCTCTGTGGCGCCTGCCCTGGCGAATTCTGTTGGGTAACCGACACCTGCAGCATCTGTTTTTTGGCAGTACCGTGGCGCTGACCCTGCTCTGGACGCTGCGTGCCGGCATCTCACCAGGGCTCGGTATCCACTTTCTGGGCATGACCCTGCTGACGCTGATGTTTGGCTGGGATCTGGCGATCGTATCGGCGACTCTGGCGTTGCTGGGGGTGAGCTGGGTCGGGCTGGAAAGCTGGCAGGGATTTGGCTTTAACGGTTTGTGTACCATCGTGCTGCCGGCGCTGGTCAGCCTGGGTATTCTGCGCCTGGTGGAAGCGCGCCTGGCAAAGAATTTCTTTGTTTATCTGTTCTGTTGCGGCTTTCTGGGTGCGGCGATTTCCGTTGGGATCATGGGGCTTGCGGCGGCACTGTCGCTCTGGGGACTGGATGTTTATCCGTGGCAGCAGGTCTATCAGGAATATGTGCTCCTGCTGCCGCTGATCATGTTCCCGGAGGGGCTGCTCAACGGCATCGTGATGACCGCCATGATGGTGTTCTATCCCGACTGGATACGTACCTTTAACGCCCGTATCTATATCGACGAGCAGTAAGACGGCTAGCGGCTTACGGGCCGTTTGAGCAGTTTGCGTTGCAGGGTGCGCCTGTGCATGCCAAGCGCCCGGGCGGTGGCGGATATGTTGCCCTGGTGTTCTCCCAGCACTTTCTGAATATGTTCCCACTCCAGCCGGTTGACCGACATGGGCTGAGTATCGATCTCCAGGCCAGGGTCGGCATCGTCCTGAGCCAGCGCGGTCAGTATCTGGTCGGCATCGGCGGGCTTTGGCAGGTAATTGCTGGCACCGAGCTTGATGGCTTCCACCGCCGTGCTGATGCTGGCATATCCGGTCAGTACCAGGATGCGCATCTGGGCACTGGCCCCGCGCAGATGGGGGATCAGTGTCAGGCCCGAGGCGCCCTCCATCTTCAGATCCACCGTCACCTGGTCCGGCAGTTGCGATTGCAGGCACTGCAGTGCCTGCTCGACACTCTGGGCAACCTGAACCTCATAACCGCGCTGGGTCATGGCTCTTGCCAGAATGCGGCTGAAGGTGGGGTCGTCGTCGACAATCAGAAAATGCGGTTTTTCAATGCTGTTCATCGGTCTGCCTGTGGCGGGGTTTGCGGGGAAGCCGGACTTCAGTGAGGGTACCTCCTTCCGGCTGATTGTAGAGCCGAACCTCGCCGTCGATACTGGCCAGGGTGCTGGTGGTCAGAAACAGACCAATACCAAGCCCGCGGCCCTTGGTGGTGACAAAGGGCTTGCCCAGGTCTTCACTGTGCTCCAGCGGCAGTCCCGGCCCCCGGTCGCGGATACGCAGCCAGCAGTTGCCGCCATCCCAGCTCAGCTCGATGCGAATGTTGTCAGGGCAGGCATCGGCGGCATTGTTCAGCAGGTTCAGCAGTGCCTGGCGCAGCGATACCGAACATTGCAGAGTCGGCGCCTCTCCGGCATCGCTGTGCAGGACGTAAGACACTTCAGGGCGCATTAGCTGCCACTGTTCCAGTATATCGTCGAGCAGGCTGTCGATGCTTTCCAGGCGGGTACTGTGCTGCTCATCACGCACTGAATGGGCCAGGCTGCGCAGGCGCTGCGAGCAGCTGTCGACCTGTTGCTGCAGTACCCGGATATCTTCCAGCAGCTGCGGGGCTGCGCGGTGTTCCAGTGCCATTTCGTGCAGCAGCACCTGCATGGTGGCCAGCGGTGTACCCAGTTCATGGGCGGTGCCGGCGGCCTGGGTGGCCATTGCCAGCAGTTGCTGATCTTCGATGCGTTTCTGCCGCTGTCGCTCCAGCCGCTGCTGTTGATGCAGCATGTTTTCATGCATGCGGGCCACGAACCAGCCGATCAGCAGAACAGTGAGCAGAAAATTCAGCCACATGCCGGTGAGGTGCAGATTGAGCAGTGTCTCACCGGTGTCCTGATGGCCTCCGTGGGATGGCCATATGGGATAGAAGTACTGCATCAGCGATCCGTAGATCGCCACGATCAGGGCCGCCATGAGCCAGGTGTAACGCCAGGGAAGGGTAGTGGCGGCGATGATGAGCGGGACCAGCAGCATGAAAATAAAGGGGTTGCTGGCGCCACCGGTCTGATAAAAGAGCGCGCCATACAGAGCGGCATCGGCGGTCAGCTGTCCGAACAGTTCGGGATTGGTAACCGGCAGGCGCGAGTGCAGCCGGGCGTAGGTGGCCGCATTGACCAGCGTCATGGCCATCAGCGGGACTACGGCCTGCCAGCTGTTGAGTTCGGCATCCAGCTGATAGACGGCATAGAGCAACAGGGCGCCGAGGCCAAACAGAGCCAGGGTGCGCAGGTAGGTTAGTTGCAGCAGTTGTTGTCGATTGCCGTACATGACGGGCTCCGGATACACCTGCCCAGGGCAGGCTGAGCCGCGCATTATACCCGCCCCTGCGCCTGGCAGCCTGTCGGAGTTAACACTGATCTACTCGACTCGGGCATCCTGCTTCGTCCTACCTCCTGCATCCATGCAGTCGTGCGGAAAAGCCGATTTTGGTCATTATTTGCACTCTTTCTCGTTGAATAGAACGGCTATTCGCCTCAAAAGAGCACAAAAACTGCCTTAAAACGATTTTTCCCTCGCTACGATCGCCTAAGCCGGACAGGCTCCTAGGTGTTATGGCGCGGGGGGCAGAGGATCAGCTGCCGCCGAGCGCCTTGTACAGGCTGATGCGGTTGTTCAGTTCGGCCAGGCGCGTGCTGACCAGTTGCTGGCGGGCGCTGAACAGCGAGCGTTGCGCATCAAGACGGGTCAGGTAGCTGTCTACGCCCTGTTCGAAGCGCTGGTCCGCCAGTTCCAGGTAGCGTTCGTTGGCGCGTACCTGAGCGGCCTGCGCCGCGAGCTGGAGGTCAAACTGGTCCTGGGTGTTGAGGCTGTCGGCAACTTCGCGAAAGGCTGTTTCGATGGTCTGCTGATAGGTCACCACGGCAATTTCCTGCTGGGTTTCGGCGACATCGATATTGGCTGCACGCTGCCCGCCATCGAACAGCGGCAGGTTCAGCGTCGGTGCCAGCAGCCAGGTGCCGGAGCCGCCGGCAAAGAGGCCGCCCAGATCCGGGCTCAAAGAGCCTGCACTGGTGGTCAGGCTGATGCTCGGAAAGAGTGCCGCCCGGGCTGCGCCGATGTTGGCATTGGCGGCCCGCAGCAGGTGCTCGGCTGCCAGAATGTCCGGCCGCTGTTGCAGCAGTTGCGAGGGTGCCAGCGCCGGTGTCTTGGCAATCTGCACCTCCGTCAGGCTGGCAGGCAGCGCGAGATCAGCGGGCAGGGGGCTACCCAGCAGCTGTGTCAGGGCGTTCTTGTCCTGAATAACCTGGCGCTGGTAGAGCGCCTCGCTGACGCGGGCGGCTTCCACGGTCATGCGACTCTGGGCCAGCTCCAGTTCGGAGGCGACGCCAAGGCGCTGTCTCTGTTCGATCAGTGCCAGACTCTGCTGTTCACTCTCGAGAGTGGATGTACTGAGCTGCAGCAAATCCTGATCCGCCACCAGTGTGAGGTAGGCCGATGCGACGGCCGAGACCAGTGCGATCTGGGCGCTGCGACGATTTTCCTGTTCGGCCAGGTACTGCTCCAGGGCCTGGTCTTTCAGGTTGCGGATGCGGCCAAAGAAGTCCAGCTCGTAGGCACTCACGCCGATACCGGCGCTGTACTGGCTGCTGATGGCTGTGCTACCGGTACCGGAAATGTCGGCTGGCAGGCGCTGACGCGAGCCTGTCATGCTGGCATCCAGGGTGGGGGCCAGGGCGGCACGGCTGATGCGGTACTGGGCCTCGAAGGCCTGCACATTCAGGGCCGCCAGACGCAGGTCACGGTTGTTCTCCAGTGCCAGTGCAATCAGCCGTTGCAGTGCAGGGTCGGTAAAGACTGCCTCGCGCTGTGGTGTCTCGGTCTCGGTGTTCGTGGCCGACCAGTCAGCACCTTGGGGCGTGGCGGGCTGCTGGTATTCGGGCGCCAGGGAGCAGGCGCTGAGCAGGGCCGCAGTGCCAAGGATTGTCAGACGACTAATCATTCAGTGTGGCCTCTGTGGTTGCTGTTGTCACTGCGGCCTCGGTGCGGCGACGCCCGAACAGGCGCATTACCGCGACATAGAACAGGGGTACGAAGAAGATGGCCAGCACCGTGGCGCTGATCATGCCGCCCATGACGCCAATGCCGATGGCGTTGCGGCTGCCGGCACCGGCACCGGAGCTGATGGCCAGGGGCAGTACGCCAAGGATGAACGCCAGGGAGGTCATCAGGATCGGGCGCAGGCGCATGTGGGCCGCCTGTATAACCGCCTCCACCAGTCCGGTGCCCTGATCATGCAGGTGCTTGGCGAATTCCACGATAAGAATGGCATTCTTGGCCGAGAGCCCGATGGTGGTCAGCAACGCCACCTGGAAGTAGACATCGTTCGACAAGCCATAGACGAAGGCGGCTACCACGGCACCCAGAACGCCCAGTGGCACCACCATGATGACCGAGAACGGAATGGTCCAGCTTTCATACAGGGCTGCCAGGCAGAGGAATACGATCAGGATCGACAGTGCATAGAGCGCAGGTGCCTGGTCTCCGGCCATGCGTTCCTGCAGGGACATGCCGGTCCACTCGATGCCGACCCCCGTCGGCAGTTGCTGCACCAGACGCTCGATGGTTTCCATGGCATCACCGGTACTCATGCCCGGCGCCGCCTGGCCGACGATATTGAGTGCCGGCAGGCCATTGTAGCGCTCCAGTCGCGGTGAGCCGTAGCTCCATTGCGTACTGGCGAAGGCGGAGAAGGGCACCATATCGCCGTTGTTGTTGCGGACATGCCAGAGGTCGAGGTCTTCCGGGGTCATGCGAAATTGGGCATCGGCCTGCAGGTAGACCTTCTTGACGCGGCCGCGATCGATAAAGTCGTCGATATAGGCCGAGCCCCAGGCGATGGACAGTGCATCGTTGATATCGTCGATGCTCAGGCCCTGAGCCAGCACGCGGTCGTAATCGATCTTGACCTCAAACTGGGCAGTGTCGTTCATGCCGTTGGGTCGTACCCCTGTCAGGGTCGGGTCCTGTGCAGCCATGCCCAGCAGCTGGTTGCGGATCTCGATCAGGCGTTCGTGGCCGAGGCTGGCACGATCCTGCAGGTAGAAATCGAAGCCGCTGGAGGTGCCCAGTTCCGGAATGGGTGGCAGGTTGAAGGCGAAGGCGTTGGCTTCCTTGATGCCCATAAGGAAGCCCATGGTGCGGCCGATAATGGAATTGGCGTCACGTCCGGGGGCCTTGCGCAGATCCCAGTCTTTCAGTTTGACGAAAACAATACCGGCGTTCTGGCCACTGCCGGCAAAACTGAAGCCGGCCACTGTAAGCACGGATTCGATATTGTCTTTTTCGGCTTCCAGCAGGTGGGTGCGGGTTTTGTCGAGTACGGCCTTGGTGCGCTCCAGTGAGGCACCCGCCGGCAGCTGCACCAGGCTAAAGAATACGCCCTGATCCTCTTCCGGCAAAAAGGAGCTGGGCAGGCGTACGAAGAGCACTGCGAGTATGGCAATCAGGCCCAGATACAGCACGCCATAGCGGATGCCCTGTTTGACGATGCGGCGCACACCCTTGGTATAGCCTTGGGTGCCACGATCAAACAAACGGTTGAACCAGCCAAAAAAGCCGCGCTTGCTGCCCTGGGCATGGCCGTTCACGGGTTTGAGCAGGGTGGCGCACAGCGCAGGGGTCAGTACCATGGCCACGAGCACGGACAGCGCCATGGCCGAAACGATGGTGAGGGAGAACTGGCGGTAGATGGCGCCGGTGGAACCGCCAAAAAAGGCCATGGGCACGAAGACCGCAGACAATACCAGTGCGATGCCGATCAGGGCGCCGGTAATCTGTCCCATGGACTTGCGTGTGGCCTCCAGGGGCGACAGGCCTTCCTGGGCCATGATGCGCTCGACGTTCTCCACCACCACAATGGCGTCATCCACCAGCAGACCGATGGCCAGCACCATGCCAAACATGGTCAGGGTATTGATCGAGTAACCAAAGGCCGCCATCACGCCAAAGGTGCCCAGCAATACGACAGGCACCGCAATGGTGGGAATCAGGGTGGCGCGGAAATTCTGCAGGAACAGGTACATGACGAGGAATACCAGCAGGATGGCCTCGAACAGTGTCTGTACAACTTCTTCGATGGAAATCTTTACGAAGGGTGTGGTGTCGTAGGGATAGACCACGGCCATCTCGGCGGGGAAAAACGCGGATAAATCAGCGAGCTTCTGCCGTACGGCGGTGGCGGTATCCAGGGCGTTACCGCCGGTGGCGAGCTGAATCGCCATGGCGGCAGTCGGCTGCCCATTGTACTGGGCCTCGGTGCTGTAGCTCTGACCGGCCAGTTCTACCCGTGCTACATCTTTCAGGTAGACTCTCGAGCCATCGGCGTTGACGCGCATCAGCAGGTTGTTGAACTCTTCAACATTGGTTTTGCGAGCCTGGCCCCTGAGCGTGGCACTGAACTGTTGTCCTTCAACCGCCGGCAGACCGCCGAGTTCACCAATGGAAACCTGACTGTTCTGCGCCTTCACGGCGTCGCGCACATCCTGGGGTGTCAGGCTGTAGCTGTTGAGCTTGTTGGGGTCCAGCCAGATGCGCATGGCGTACTGGCTGCCGAACACGGTGATATCGCCCACGCCTTCTACGCGGCTCAGCGGCTCACGCAGCGTAGCCGTCACGTAGTCGCCCAGGTCCTGGCTGTTCATGCTGCCGTCTTTGGATATCAGGGCGGCCACCATCAGGAAACCGGTGGACGACTTGGCGACATTGAGGCCCTGCGACTGCACAGCCTCGGGCAGCTGGGGGGTGGCCAGCTGCAGTTTGTTCTGCACCTGCACCTGGGCGATATCGGGATCGGTGCCGCTGGCAAAAGTCAGGGTAATGGTGGCATTGCCGGAGGCATCACTCTGGGCTGACATGTAGCTCAGATTGTCCAGTCCGGTCATGTTCTGCTCGATCACCTGGGTGACCGAGTTTTCCACCGCGCTCGAGGATGCACCGGGGTAACTGGCGCTGATCTTCACCGTCGGCGGGGCAATGGTCGGGTACTGGGCCACGGGCAGTGTCAGGATCGACAGTGCCCCTGCCAGCATGATGACGATGGCAATAACCCAGGCGAAAATGGGGCGGTCTATAAAAAATCTGGCCATTACAGGCGCGCTCCTGTTAGTGCTGGCTGGCGGCGAGACGGGCCGATGCGTCATTCTGAGTGGTGTTTTCGGCAGTGTCCGGCGTGCTCACCCTTACGGTCATGCCGGGCTTGACCTTCTGGATGCCTGCGGTAATCACCCGAGCACCATCCTCAAGGCCCGATTCAACCAGCCATTGATCACCGATGGCGCGGCTGATGCTGATATCGCGGATGACCACGGTATTCTGGGCATCCACCGTCAGTACTGTTGCCCGGCCGTTGGGTGTCCGACTGACGGCCACCTGGGGGACGAGCAGGCCTTGGGGGCGCTCGCCTTCGGTGAGCTCGCCGCGCACAAACATGCCGGGCAGCAGGAACAGATCAGGGTTGGGAATCTCTGCGCGCAGGTTGACCATGCCGGTGCTTTCATCGACGGTGACATCGGCAAATTGCAGCAGGCCCTGCTGATCGTAGGTTGAACCGTCTTCCAGCAGAAGCTGGATAGCTGCCTTGTCGTCGGCGACCGTTACCAGGGTGCCGTCGGCCAGGCTGCGTTTCAGGCGCAGCAGCTCGGTCGTGGACTGGCGCATGTCAACGTAGAGCGGGTTGAGCTGCTGAATGCTGGCCAGGGCCGTGCTTTGCTCGGCGGTGACGAGTGCACCTTCGGTTACGGCAGACTTGCCAATACGGCCGGCAATCGGCGCCTTGATTTCGGTGTAGGCCAGATTGATGCGCGCGGCATCCAGTTGCGCCTGAGCCGAAGCGATCTCAGCCTGCTGCTGTTTCAGGCTGGCCTGGGCATCGTCATGGTCCTGGGTGCTGATGGCATTGGTCTTGACCAGCTCCGCATAGCGCCGGGCCTTGAGACGGGCGCTACTCTCGGACGCTTTTGCCTTGGCCACAGCGGCCTCGGCGATGGCCACTTCGGCCTTGTAGCTGGCCGGGTCGATACGATAGAGCACTTCACCTGCCTTCACGTCAGAGCCTTCAGAAAACAAACGCTCGAGAATAATGCCGCTGACCTGGGGGCGCACCTCGGCGATGCGGTAGGCGCTGGTGCGCCCGGACAGTTCGGTGGACAGGCTGACAGCCTGGCTGCGCAGTGTCACCACGTCGACTTCCATGGCCATGGGCGCACCCGTGCTGGCGTTTGCCGGCCCCGAGTTGTCGCAGCCGGTCAGCAGGATGCCGGCCAGCACGGCAGCGGTCAGCGTTCGGCGGATGGGTGTGTTCAACATAGGGCATCCTGTTCGGTTGCGCTGCGCATTTGCGCATTTGCGCAGGCAGCAGATTGGCAGTCATTGCATTGACGCGTATGATACATACAAACATGTATGTATGTAAATTATCCGACGTCGGAATTAACTTATGGTGCGTCGCACAAAAGAAGAAGCGCTGGAAACCCGCAACAGCCTGATCACGGCCGCGCTGGAACAGTTTTGCGAAAAGGGCATCGCCCGCACCACGCTGTCGGACATCTCCGCGGCAGCGGGCGTGACTCGCGGTGCCTTCTACTGGCATTTCAAGAACAAGGCGGAGCTGTTTGAGGTGATGTGGGCACAGTTGCGCCACCCACTGGAGGAGCTGGCCGAACTCAGTGAAAATCCGCAGGAGCCCCAGCCGATGGAGAGGCTGCGCGAGCTTCTGGTGCTGTTGCTACAGACGGTGGTGGGTAATCCAATGCATCAGCAGATTTTTCGCCTGATGATCAATCGCAATGACCTGGAAGGTGAGTTGCGGGAAATCGGCGAGCACATGCAATTGATGCATCGTCAGTTTCGGGCGCGGCAGGAACGCATGCTGGCGAACGCAGTGACTCAGGGGCAGTTGCCGGCATGTATGCCGGTGGAGCTTGCGTCCTTCATGCTGCATTCCATGATTGATGGCTTGATCGCCAACTGGATGGCCGGTGACCAGAAAGTGAACATGCATGCGCAGGCGCCGATTATTGCTGATGCGATTCTGGTGATGTTGCGTCACGGCTTTTCGGGGCCAGGGGGAGTGGCTGCCAAATCACCGATTGTTTCTTGATGGCTGATCGGGGAAAATAAGCGGTTATCTCCTATCGAGTGAGTCCGGCGGACAGTCCGACGCTTTTTTGCGTCGTACGGCTGTGTGTGCGGGGCCGGTTATCAGAGCGAAAAATTAATCTATGTCAGCAACTGAGCTTGCCCGCGCCGTCGGGAACAGACGTACCTTTGCAATCATTTCCCACCCCGATGCCGGTAAGACCACCATTACCGAGAAGCTGCTGCTGCTGGGTCAGCTGATCCAGAAGGCGGGCACGGTCAAGGGCAAGAAAAGTGACCGGCACGCCACCTCCGACTGGATGACCATGGAGCAGGAGCGTGGTATTTCCATCACCTCCTCCGTCATGCAGTTTCCGTACAACGGCCGCACCGTCAATCTGCTGGACACCCCGGGGCACGAGGATTTCTCGGAAGATACCTACCGTACCCTGACCGCGGTGGATTCGGCGCTGATGGTGGTCGATGGCGCCAAGGGTGTCGAGGACCGCACCATCAAGCTGATGGAAGTCTGTCGCCTGCGTGACACGCCGATTTTCTCCTTCGTCAACAAGCTCGACCGCGATATTCGCGATCCCATCGAGCTGCTGGATGAAATTGAGGAAGTGCTGAGCATCGAGGCGGCGCCGATCACCTGGCCCATCGGCATGGGCAAGGAGTTCAAGGGTGTCTATAACCTCTACACTGATGAGATCCATGTCTTCGAGCCCGGCAAGGGTTCGGTGCTGGCGGAGGATATCCGCATCAAGGGGATTGACTCAGACGGGGCCCGCGAGCTGCTGGACGATATCTACGACGACTTTGTCGATGAGATGGAGCTGGTACGCGGCGCGACGCACCGGTGGGACCGGGAAGCTTTCATGGCGGGCAAGCTGACGCCGGTCTACTTCGGCACGGCGCTGAGCAACTTCGGCGTGCGGGAAATGCTGCATGACTTTGTCGAATGGGCCCCGGCCCCTGCCGTGCGCCAGACCCAGAGTCGTCCGGTGGAAGCCGATGAGGCGAACTTCAGCGGCTTCGTCTTCAAGATACAGGCCAACATGGATCCCAAGCACCGTGACCGTATCGCCTTCATGCGGGTGTGTTCCGGCAAGTACGAGCGCGGCATGAAGATGCGCCATACCCGTATCGGCAAGGACGTGAAAATCGCTGATGCCGTGACCTTCCTGGCAGGCGATCGAGAAAACGTGGAAGAGGCATGGTCCGGTGACATCATCGGTCTGCACAACCACGGCACCATCCAGATCGGCGATACCTTTACCGCCGGCGAAGACCTGAAATTTACCGGCATTCCGCACTTCGCCCCGGAAATGTTCCGCCGTGTGCGACCCAAGGATCCGATGAAGATGAAGCAGCTGCAGAAAGGTCTGCAGCAGCTGTCGGAAGAGGGCGCGGTGCAGCTCTTTCAGCCGCTCAAAAACAATGACCTGGTGCTGGGTGCGGTCGGTCAGCTACAGTTCGATGTGGTGGTGTACCGCCTGCTGGACGAGTACAAGGTGGATTGCGTCTATGAGGGCGTGAGCGTGCAGACGGCCCGCTGGGTCGAGTGCAAGGATAACAAGATGCTCGAGGAGTTCCGTCGCAAGGGCTATGACAACCTGGCCATCGACGGTGGCGGTCTGCTGACGTACCTGGCGCCGACGCGGGTCAACCTGAGCCTGACCCAGGAACGCTGGCCGGATATCGCCTTCCGGGCCACCCGCGAACATTGATGCCCGCTGCCTGCGTCTGAATTGTTAGGGGCGCGGGCGTCCGTCCTGGCATCGATCCTGATTCCGCAAGGGGATAATGATGGATGCCAATCTGGAGCTGTTTGACAGTCACTGCCACCTGGATTTTGATGTCTTCGATGGCTGGCGAGACCGGGCGTTACAGGATGCCCGTCGCGCCGGTATCCGGCAGATTCTGCTGCCGGGTGTCATGGCGCAGCACTGGCCGCGGTTGCTGCAGCTGTGCCAGCCCCCGCATGATGCGAATCCCCAGAACGTTCCCCTGCTGTATCCTGCCCTTGGGATGCACCCCTGTTTTATGCACCGGCACCTGCCTGAGCACCTGGATGCGCTGAGCCAGCGGCTGGCGGCCGGCGAGGCTCTGGCTGTAGGGGAAATCGGGCTGGATTTCCTTGTTGCTGGCCACCAGGTGCAGGCGCAGCAAGCGCTGCTGGAGCAGCAGCTAGGGCTGGCGCGGCAGTTCGACCTGCCCGTACTGCTGCATGTTCGCAAGGCCCATGATGCGATGCTGAAAACCCTGCGAAGGCTCAGGCTGCCCCGCGGTGGCATCGTGCATGCGTTTTCCGGCAGTGAGCAGCAGGCGCGTATTTATATCGATCTGGGCTTCAAGCTGGGCTTTGGAGGGGCGATCAGTTATGACCGGGCAACCCGCTTGCGCCGGCTGGCGGAAAGTCTGCCGCTGGAGGCGCTGGTGCTGGAAACCGATGCGCCGGACATGCCATTGTCTGCCTGGCGCGACGAGCCAAATCGGCCACAGCGGGTGGCCGATGTGCTGGTGTTCATGGCACAGCTGCGCACGGAGCCGGCGGGACAGATTGCTGCGCAGACCAGTGCCAATGTGCGGCAGCTGCTGAACCTGCCGGACCGTATCTGAAGGAAGGCGGTTCAGGAGGCTGCTGAGCCTGCGCTCAGTCGTTATAGTCGGGGTAGATCCAGTCGTGGATGCTGTTCAGGGTGTCCCAGGCGACGGTGGTCTTGTCATTCATCGGCAGCACGTAGAAGCGACCGCTGTCGTCGGCAGGCGTTGCACTGTAGCTCTCATCGGAAGGCTTGAGCATCATCTTTGCCAGACTCAGCGGGTAGTTGGGGGGTGTCAGTTGCTGCGCGTAGGCTTCCTCGATCGGATCGGCCAGGACAATACCGGGGGCGACCAGCGCCAGCTCCAGGCAGTTGCTGGAAGTGCCGCGGCAAAGTTCAAGGTAGCGTGTGTCCAGGGTGTAGAAGTCTTCCTGCTTGGTCTCAAGCGAGAGACAGCCGGTCAGTGTCAGTGTCAGTGCAAGGGCGAGGAGAGTAAGGGGTCGCATGGTGATGTCTGTGTCCTGTCTGTGTGCCGGGGCGTCGCGCCTCAGCACATGTCCTTGAAGGGGTTGTCTTCGATCAGGCTGACCGCCTGCTCATATCCCGGCAGGCGGACTTCCCGGTCGCTGATCTGCAGGTCGCTGCCCTCCAGTACACCATTGTCGTAACGGTAGATCGGTCGGGCCAGGCCCTTGCTGGCAGCGTCTTCATAGGCGGCAGCAGCGCTGAGGGCGGCTTCGCGCTGCTTGCGCCAGGCCGTCATGGCCTGGCCGCCATGACGGCGCTGCAGCAGTTGCTCGGTCACGGCCGGTGACAGAACTGGTGCACTGGCATTGTTGCCGCCAAAGCCCTTGGCGTTCAGCAATACGGCATCCATGCCCTGGGGGCCGACGTCAAGATGCTGGTGCGGGAACAGCAGGTTGCTGCTGTTAACGTCATCGGCGATCTGTGGTGTGGTATGAATGCCGGGAATGAAGCCGTACTGCCAGGTGCCCAGAGACATGGTCAGCTGATCGCCGCCGGCGGTACCCTGGGAGTGACCCAGGTAGGACTTGATCGCCGCCACCGGCCAGGATTCGATACCGAAGGCGCGGGCGATTTCGTTCAGTACGTGGGACTCTGTGACGCGGTTCTGTGGTGTGCTGGTGCCGTGGGCCTGCACAAAGCTGCGCTGGCGCAGGGCATCGTCGCCCAGCAGGGTGCGCACCATGGCGGCGGCTTTGCCCAGGCACAGATAATTGCCGACACCGGGTGCAGAGATCGATTTCTTGTAACCGTCGGCATTGACGAAGACATCGGGAACGGCGCCGAAGATCTGGGCACCCATCTCCAGTGCCAGGTCGTCGCTCATCAGCAGTACGAACTGGCTGGATTCGCCAATGGTAAAACCGCAGTTGTTAGCGAAGGGGCGGCAGGCACGGCGATAGTCATCGGCACTGAGCTGGGACAGGCCGTCCAGCGCCAGCAGGTCCTTGTCTTCGGCCAGCGCACCCATGGCGCGAAAGCCTTCAATGATTTCCGGGGTGACAGGCGCGTCGCTGCCGCCCACCAGTGCGACCTTGCGGGCGCCGCTGCGAATATCGCTGACGGCATTACGCAGGTTGTACAGGAAGGTGGCACAGGCGCCCAGGGCCCCGCTGGTAACACCAACATTGCCCAGAACGTAGGCATTGACGAAGTCGGCCGGCATCTGGGCATAGCCCAGCGGCATCTGCTTGGAGGTGGTGCGCTTGCCCAGTGCGGGGAATTTGGTCAGGCCTCCGAAGCCGAAATCATCCAGCTGGCCGATGGAATTGCTGGCGTACACGCCGATCTGGTCGGGCCTTACCCGGGCGGCGATGCGCTCAAAGGGCACGCCGCTGGACTGCAGCGCATCGGAGGCGGCGAAGACAGTCATCTGCAGGTTGCGCGGATGGTTGCGCGACTGGTACAGAGTGCCCGGTGCAAAGCCTGTGGGCAGCATGCCTGCGGACTGCACCTGGGCTGTCTTGCTGTCCGGGAAAATGACTTCACAGCGCCCGCTGATAGTGACTTCGACCTGGCCGGGGCCCAGTGGGCGAACCTCCCAGTTGTCCGGTACCTGCTGCGGCATATGGCGCGTGCGCAGCTGGAAACGCAACGGCTCGCCGCTGGCCTGAATATCGGCCGGGCGGTTGAACATGACAGCATCGACATCGAACCAGTCGGGGTGAATGCGCCGGATCAGGGTGTTGTCGATGACCTGCTGTCCCACCTGCATCAGAAGGTCATCCAGCGCCAGTGCTTCGCCCTTGGCGTTGAGATAGTGACCGTCCTTGTAGCTGGCAAGGTTCATCAGCGTGGCAAGACTGAGCAGCGTCTGCTGGCGGCTGTCCGCATCAAGTTTGTCGAGAATCACACGACGGTAGGCGTGATGTGATGAGGCTCGACCGGCCGGATTGATACCACCAAAACCGACAATGACAGGCAGCTGAGACAAAGGGGACTCCTCGGTTGGAACGGGCGCTGAGTTTTAAAGAGGACAGGGTCAGGCCGTGACATTTTATCGGTTGTTCGCCGGACTGACTAGCGCTAATCCCCCCGCACTGCCCGGCGGGGCTTCAATAAGTTGCGCCAGGCGGTTGTCAGAGAGCGCAAAGAACCTATGCTAAAGGTGCGGTGGAGGTGCACGCTGGTGTACGGTAAAAATGCGTTGCCGAAGGGCTTCAGTACCTGTTAATGCAGCACGTTTAGAATGGATCCTGAGCCGCCCGCATACCGGGCGCAACAGCTGGAGTTGGACTGTGGATATGAAAAAAGTAATTACAACGACGATGTTGGTGAGCGTGCTGGCAGGCTGCACGACGCTCGACCCCTACTCGCGGGAAGAAAAAACTGCCAATGCGACCAAGGGTGCCGGAATCGGTGCCGTCAGCGGTGCCCTGCTCGGTGCCGCCGTTTCCAGTGGCAAGGATCGCGGCAAGGGTGCGCTGATCGGTGCTCTGGTGGGTGGTGCTGTTGGGGGTGGCGTGGGCGCCTACATGGACAAGCAGGAAATGGAGCTGCGCCAGCAACTGGATGGGACCGGTGTGGGTGTGGAGCGTGTAGGGGATGATATTCGCCTGATCATGCCGGGTAACATTACCTTCCAGACTGGCAGTGCCCAGCTGGATACGGGCTTTTATCCCGTGCTGGACGATGTCGCCCTGGTGCTGAACAAGTTCAAGGACAGCGCCGTCGGCGTGAACGGTTATACCGATAGCACCGGTTCCTTCGAGTTCAACCAGAGCCTGTCCGAGCAGCGTGCGTCCAGCGTGGCCAGCTACCTTGTGGGCCGGGGTGTCTCCCAGTTACGTCTGACGACGCAGGGTTATGGTCCGCGCTACCCGGTGGCGGACAATGGTACTGCGGCCGGTCGGGCACAAAACCGTCGTGTGGAAGTGTACATTCGCGGCACAGCGGGCTGATTCAGCCATTCTGCTCTGTCGGTGAGAGTCGCAGCGCTGCTGCGGCTGGCAACAAAAAGGCCCGGTCGGATGATCGGGCCTTTTTACGTAGCGCCGGCAGAAAGGGGATCCGCCGCGCGGTGCAGGATTCAGGCGGCGGACTGCTCGTCCTGGGCTGTTTCGAAGCGGGCCAGCAGGGACTGCAGGCGGCGAGTCGACTCGGATTTTTCCGCTTCCAGCGTCTCTTTGGCATCGCGAAGTTCGGTGACTTCCATCCGCAGCAGTTCGACTTCTTCCAGCATTTCTTCGATTTTGCGTTCCAGCAAGGCGAACATTTCTGTCTGTTGCATCTTGATTACAATCCTGATCCGGGGTGGATAAAGCGGCCTAGTATAGGGAAAAAAACAGGCCGGGCCTATTGTCGTGATTCGGCGACCCGGGCGATATTGCAGCCATTTACTGGCTGCTGACAAAATCACCGCGCTGAATGTTGAATACTTCGCTGCTGTTGCCCAGGGTGCCGCTGGCGGACAATGCCTGTACATCATCCACAACCAGTGTCTGACTGCTGTTGGCCAGGCTATTGGTGCCCAATCGGTCAAGGCGAAGCAGGCTCAGCCGGTCGCCACGGGTGATGCCGGTGCTGCTGCCGGCATCAAACCAGATGCGGTTGTTTTCTACCCGCGTGATGGGCGCACGAAAAGGCAGGCAGGCCAGCTCCTCGCCAAGTTCGTACCCGGTCTTTTCCAGTAATGCCTGGATCTTGCGGCCATAGTCCTGCTGCCAGAATGCGACGGTGGCAAAGCCGGTGTTTTGTTCCATCGGCAGATTCCACAGGCCCTGCGTCTGGTACCGGTGCGTGGACAGCAATGCGCCGGACAGGGCATCGTGCACGAACAGGTCGATCGCAAAACGTCGCAGGAAACGGTCATCCTGGAGCTGGGCCCGGTTGATCCAGTGCTTGATGATGTTCTGTTCGTTGTGCACGGCAGGGTTCTGCATGGACAGGTCCCGAACCACGCCGGATACCAGGTACTGTGGGCCCAGCTGTCCACCGTAGGGCAGCAGGCTTTGCAGCTGGCCGTTGTCGAGTTGGCGGGTTGGTGCGCTAAGGGGGTTTTCAATCAGTCGGATGCTGCCCGCATTGAGGGCTTCAAGGCGCGGATTCTGGTTCAGTGCCTGGCTCAGCTCAAGGGTCAGAGCCTGTTCGATGTTGCCGAGCTGGCCGAGGCTGGCATCCTGCGGGCGTTGCAAAACAAAGGCGGTTACGGCCAGACGGTTGCGATACTGATGATGACTGCCGTTGCTGCAGCCCTGGGCGATATCCACATCCGCGCTGATGCGTACCAGCAGCCAGTTGCCCTGACGCTTTTCCTCCAGCAGCTGCACATTGCGCACCTGGCCAAGAGAGGCCATGTGCAGGTTGTCGATTTCCAGGATACCGTCACTGATCTGCTGCTTTACGCTGATGTGGGCGGCAGCCTGCAGTGCGGCCTGCTCGGTGGCGTCCTGAATGGCAGCGCGGCGCGCCGAGGCGAGGTCGGTGCCGGTGATAATGGCGCGCCCTTCGGCCTGCAGGGCTTGAGCCTGGGCCTGGGTGCCCAGGGAGAGCAGCAGTGCCAAGCCTGTAATGCGTAACAGAAGACTAAACATGTGCGGTCTCGGGCCGATACTCTTGGGGCAAAGGTATGCAATTTGAGCGCGCCTTGCAAATGTGCGGTTGTCGTCGAGTTGCCCTGTGTTGCCGGTTCGGCGGGCTCGGGGGTTAACCCGGGGAGGCAATATGCTAGATTGGCTGCGGATCAACGACGGATGACAACAATGAAACGAGTGGCTGGGGTGCTGTTGCTGCTAATGACAGGCTGTGCCGTGCAGGAACGTCCGCCCGTCGCTGTGCAGGTGGAGTCCTTTGGTGCAGGTGCTGTGGCGCAGTTGCGCAATCTGGATGAGGGCGGCGCGGGCCTTGCGGCGCCGGACAGCGCTGCACTGAGCCTGCTGGCGTCAGAGGCATTGACCGATCCTGTGAGCGAGGCGGTGGCGCAGATGGTGCGCCAGTTGTCGGTCGGCTTGCGGGAGCATCGGGTCAAGCGTCTGCCGATGGCGGTGCTGCCCTTCGTTGAGCTGGGCAGCAGCACGGCTGAAACCGCTACTGATCTGCTGGGTGAGCGGGTGGCGGAGAATTTCATCTATCAGATGCAGCAGGGGCAGTATAACCTGATCGATTACCGGGCCCTCAGCCTCACGACCACCGAAAAGGCACCGTTGTCCCGGCAGAACCTGTCGGCACTGTTTAGCCGAAACCGCATTTATTTCGTCCTGACCGGAACTTACGCGCGCTATCCCGATGGCATCGTGCTGAATGCCCGGGTGCTGGATACCACCACGCGCCAGGTGCTGGCCAGCGGCCAGACTCATGTGCCGGATGCTCGCCTCGAAGGGGCGCTGCCGGGGTTTGATGCGCTGCAGGCGCTGGAGGCGGGGATGATTATCGAGAATGGCCGCGGCCCGGCAGGACTGGAGCAATGAAAATGAAGGGTTGGATCGGAGCAGGCCTGCTGGGTGCCGGCTTCTTGCTGTTGGCCGGCTGTGGTGCCTTATCGCAGTCGACATCGACGGGACAGCTACAGGAGATCGCACCCCATGCGCCTGAGCTGGTGACGGCGACGGGCTATGCGCCGATTAGCCTGCAGCCCGGGCAAACCGATCAGCACCGGGTGTTGCTGGCGATGCGGGCTTCCAAGCTGCGTGCCTATCAGGAACTGGCGGCGGTAGTGCATGGGCAGTACTTGTACGGTACAACCCAGGTGAATGACATGGTGATGGAAAATGATCGGTTTCGAGCCGCCGTTGCCGGTATTGTGCGCGGGGCTCGGGTGGTCAAAACCTACCCGGTACAGGATGATACTTATGCTACAACCCTTGAGCTGGACCTGAGTCAGGTGCAACGTGCCTGGGTGGTGAACGAGTAGCAATCGGTTTGAATCCTGGATCATCCTGCGGTGCCGTATGGTGGCTTATACCGCAATGCTACAACCCTGAGCTGGACCTGAGCCAGGTGCAACGTGCCTGGGTGGTAAGCGAGTAGCAATCGGTTTGAATCCTGGATCATCCTGCGGTGCAGGATGATGGCTTATACCGCAATGCTACAACCCTTGAGCTGGACCTGAGTCAGGTGCAACGTGCAACGTGCCTGGGTAGCGAGCGAATAACGGTCAGTTTGGATTGGGAGGGAGCCCGCTCTGCGGGCAAATGGGCGCGGTACCGATTCGCCCACAGACCGAGCTCCCGCAAACTGATGCCGGTCAGTCTTTCTCGTTCTTCTGCTTGAAGCTGGCCAGCTGTTCGGCGCTGGCCTCCTGCTGGTATTTTTCCTTCCAGTCGGCGTAGGGTTCGCCGTACACCCGTTCCCGGGCCTGTTCGTAGTCTACCGCCTCATTGCGCTCATCCGCAGCGGCGACATACCACTTGGACAGACAGTTCCGGCAAAAGCCGGCCAGGTTCATCAGGTCGATATTCTGTACGTCCTTGCGCTGGTCCAGGTGTTCCAGCAGGCGACGAAAAACGGCGGCTTCAATTTCGGTGCGGGTTTGCTGATTCATGGTTTTTCCTGTGCAAAGGGTCTGGTGTCTGTTAGTTCGGCTTGTATCGAGTTGGAGTGCACGCCGAAAGCTTTGCTTGCGCGTGCGCGGCTGCGTCCAGCCGGGTGATTGGACGCAGAATCAGTGCTCCTGCTGAACCTGTTCATCCAGCTGGCGACAGATGGTGTCCTGCAGGCGGTGACACAGTTCCGGGTCGCTGATCGGCTGCTCGTTGGCGTCGGTGATAAAGAAGTAATCCTCCACGCGCTCGCCGATGCTGGCGATCTTGGCCTTGCGTACCGAAATGCCGAACTCCACAAAAATGCTGCCAATGCGGGCCAGCAGGCCCGGGCGGTCAGGGCTGCTGACTTCCAGTACGGTTTGCTGCATCACGGGATCATTGCTGATCGTGACCCGGGTGGGTGTGGCGAACAGCTTGAGGGCGCGGGGCACGCGGCGCTGGATGATGTCGGGGAAGTCATCCGGATCGTCCAGCTCTTCCACCAGGGTGTGCCTGATGTTGGCCAGGTAGTCGGGGTTTTCCGACAGCGGCTGATTGTCCTCGGTCAGCACGGAGTAAGTGTTGAGGGTACGGCCGTCGTCGGTGAGGATGATTCGTGCATCCTGAATGCTCAGGTGCAGCTGGTCCAGAGCGGCCACCGTGGCCGGAAACAGGTTGGGCAGGTCCTCGCTGTAAATAAAGATTTCCGTGGCGCCCTCGTAGACCCGATACGAGGTTTTCTTCACCAGTACCAGCGGCAGCTTGTCATGACCGTGATCCAGGATGGCTTCGGTATGCCAGGCGACATTGTTGGCGTCTTCGCGCAGAAAGTAGTCGTTGCCGATGTTGCTCCACAGCTCCCGCACTTCGGCATCGTGAATGCCCTTGCGGCGCAGGGCGGCGAGGGCCTCGGTCTGCAGTTCTTCGATGCGGTCATCGATATTGACCGGGTTTTCCAGTCCGCGACGCAGTGCTCGCTTGGTTTCGGTGTACAGCTGGCGCAGCAGGGTCGCGCGCCAGCTGTTCCAGAGGCTGTGGTTGGTGGCATTGATGTCTGCCACAGTGAGCACATAGAGGTAATCCAGGTGGATGCCATCGCCGCAGTGCTTGGCGAAACGGTGGATAACTTCGGGGTCCGAAATGTCGCGCCGCTGTGCGGTCATGGACATCAGCAGGTGGTTGCGTACCAGCCAGGCCACCAGGTGTGAGTCCCACCTGCCCAGGTGGTGGTTCTGACAGAATCTCAGCACGTCCTCGGCGCCAAGTTCGGAGTGGTCGCCGCCGCGGCCCTTGGCGATGTCGTGGTAGAGGCCGGCAATATAGAGAAGTTCAATCTTGGGTAGCTGGTTGACGATGCGGTGAGCGATAGGGAACTGCTCGCGGTAATCGTTATGACGCAACTGGCGCATTTTCTGGATGACTTTGAGCGTATGCGCGTCAACGGTGTAGATATGGAACAGGTCGTGCTGCATCTGGCCGACGATCTCGCCAAACTCCGGCAGGTAGCGGCCAAGGATGCCGTAGCGGTTCATGCGCTTGAGTTCGGTTGATACGCCATCGGGGGAGCGCAACAGTTCCATGAACAGCGAGGTGTTGCGGATATCGGCTCGAAACTCGTCGTCGATCAGGTGGCGGTGATCACGTATCTGCTTGATGGTGGATGCCCGTACGCCCTTGATGGACGGATCATGGGCGAGCAGTACGAACAGCTCCATCAGGGCGAACGGGTGGCGGCTGAAGGTGGTGGGGCTGCGTGCTTCTATATAGTCGTTGTGAATGCGAAAGCGCTTGTTCAGTGGCCGGATGCGCTGTTCATCATCGGCCTTGAGGATGGCCTCGTCAAAGTACTGCAGCAGCATGTCATTGAACTCCGACATGGCCTTGGCGATACGGTAGTACTTGCTCATGAACTGCTCGACGGCGAGAGCCCCTGGCTGGTCCTTGTAGCCAAAATACTCGGCCAGGGTGCGCTGGTGGTCGAACAGCAGCCGGTCTTCACGGCGCTTGCAGTGCATGTGCAGTGCGTAGCGCACGGTCCAGAGGTAGAGTTCACCCTTGTTGAGGATGTCGAGCTCGGATTCGGTCAGAAAGCCGTGATCCACGAGGTTGCGTATATAGGTGGCGCCAAAGTGGCGTTTGGCGACCCAGCCGATGGTCTGCAGGTCGCGCAGGCCACCGGGAGACGTCTTGAGGTTGGGTTCAAGGTTGTATTCGGTGTTGTTGGTGCGTTCGTGCCGGTCACGCTGCTCGTTAAGCTTGGCAAGAAAGAACTCGCGATCGGTCCAGGCACCTTCCGAAGTAACCTTGTCGTAGGTGATCTCCTGCAGCCGGGGGTTTCCCACGAGGGTGCGTGATTCGATCAGGTTGGTGGCGATGGTGATATCGTTGCGGGCTTCCTCATAGCATTCCTCCACGCTGCGCACGCTGGAACCGATGTCCAGTGACATGTCCCACAGCAGGGTCAGAAAGCCGCTGATACTGTCCTGGGCCGATTCGGCCTCGATGCCATCGATCAGAATCAGGATGTCGACATCCGAATTGGGATGCAGCTCGCCGCGGCCATAGCCGCCCACGGCTACCAGGGCGATGTGTTGTTCATCGGGCCAGTCAAACAGGCCCCAGGCTGCGCAAAGTACCTGGTCAATGATCCAGGCGCGACCGTAGATCAGCTTGCGAATGTCTTCCCCGTCCCGAAAGCGCTGATGCATGCGCTCCTGGGCATCGCGAATCGCTTTCTTGAATATCGGTACCGCGGACCGGGCCTCGCCCAGTGCGCGGTGAAAGGCTGCAACATCCAGCAGCGGGGCGTCATCAGGAGCGGGAGTCGACATGGGCAGTCTCTTGCTGAGTGATCAGAGCGATTCTTCGGTACGCAGGGTCAGAACTTCATGGCCATCGGCGGTTACCAGGATCATGTGTTCCCACTGGGCGGAGAGGCGGCGGTCAACAGTCTCTACTGTCCAGCCGTCTTTCTTCGACAGCTTCACATGGCGCTTGCCGGCATTGATCATGGGTTCGATGGTGAAGATCATGCCTTCGCGCAGCTCCACGCCGGTCCCCGGGCGGCCATAGTGCAGCACCTGTGGGTCTTCGTGGAACTCAAGACCGATGCCGTGGCCGCAGTACTCCCGTACCACGGAGTAGTGGTTGGCTTCGGCATGCTGCTGAATAACGTGGCCGATATCGCCCAGGTGGGCACCGGGCCTGACCAGGGCAATGGCCTTGTACATGCATTCCTGGGTGATTTCGGCCAGGCGTGCAACATGGGGGGCAACCTTGCCGACGGGGAACATCTTGCTGGTATCGCCGTGGTAGCCGTCCTTGATGACGGTGATGTCAATGTTGATGCTGTCGCCGTTTTTCAGGGGCTTGTCATTGGGTATGCCATGGCAGACCACCTGGTTGACGGAAGTGCAGATCGATTTGGGGAAGCCGTGGTAATTGAGCGGTGCCGGAATGGCTTTCTGTTCGTTGACGATATAGTCGTGGCAGATCTGGTTCAGCTCATTGGTGGTGACGCCGGGCTTTACGAACGGCTCGATCATCTCCAGTACTTCAGCTGCCAGACGTCCGGCAATGCGCATTTTTTCGATGTCTTCGGGTGTCTTGATGCTGATAGTCATGGCGTCTCGTCGTGATTCTTCATTCATGTGCTGCCGGCGATACAGTGTCCGGCCAAGTATGGGGATTGTAGCGAAATATGCTCCCCGAGCGAAAGCTGCGCTTCAAAAACCACCTCCGCTATGGTATAAATCCGCCTCCCTAAAAGCACCCTAGCTTTTGGGGAATATCGCCACACACGTATCGACACAGTCTCCAGGGTGCCGCTAGCGGTTGGATGCTGGGATACGTGGAGGTTTAACCCATTAAAATTCAGGAAGTTTTATCAGATGGCAAAAGTCACTATGCGTGACCTGCTGAAGGCAGGCGTTCACTTTGGTCACCAGTCTCGCTACTGGAACCCGAAAATGTCCAAGTTCATTTTCGGCGCACGCAACAAGATTCATATCATCAACCTCGAGCACACCCTGCCCGCCCTGAATGGCGCTCTGGATGTGGTTAAAGGTATGGCTACCAACAAGAACAAGATCCTGTTCGTTGGTACCAAGCGTGCAGCCAGCAAGATCGTCCAGGAAGAAGCCAGCCGTGCAGGCATGCCGTATGTCAACCATCGCTGGTTGGGTGGCATGCTGACCAACTACAAGACCATTCGTCAGTCCATCCGTCGTCTGCGCGATCTGGAAGCCCAGGCCGGAGACGGTACCTTCGCCAAGCTGACCAAGAAAGAAGCTCTGATGCGTCAGCGCGAAATGGAAAAGCTGGAACGTTCCATTGGCGGTATCAAGGAAATGGGCGGCCTGCCGGACGCACTGTTCGTGATCGACGTGGATCACGAGCGCATTGCTGTTAACGAAGCCAACAAGCTGGGTATCCCGGTTATCGGCATCGTTGATACCAACAGCAACCCGGACGGCATTGATTATGTCATCCCGGGTAACGATGACGCTCTACGTGCGATTCAGATCTACGCCAAGGCTGCAGCTGATGCCTGCGTAGAAGGTGCTGAACAGGGCGGTGCTAAAAACGAATTCGTTGAAGTAGAAGAGTCGGCTGGCGAGTAATCGGCCTGTCGAGCAGACTGAATAGTCTCTTCGTACTTGCATAAGGGGGGCTCTGCTCCCCTTTTTTGAATTTGAATCAATGCGTTAACACGTGAATAGATGGGGAAAAACGACATGGCTAACTTCTCTGCTGCGCTGGTTAAGGAACTGCGCGAGCGTACCGGCCTGGGCATGATGGAGTGCAAGAAAGCACTGGCTGAAGCGAACGGCGACATTGAGCTTGCGATCGAAGATCTGCGCAAAGCGTCCGGTATGAAGGCTGCCAAGAAAGCAAGCCGTACAGCAGCTGATGGTGTTGTTGCCGTTAAAGTGGCCGA
>JBFGZM010000003.1:0-27988 GCA_041586815.1 Marinobacterium sp.
GCGAAAGGGCTTTTGCAGCAGGTGATCGGCGATCAGGGCGAGTCTGGGTTCATACCGCATGGTGCCGTAGCAGAGCTGCTGCAGCAGCGCGCGATCCCTGGGAACGCAGGTGTAGAGCGCGGTGGGAAGTGTGGCGCTGAGCGAGCCGCGGTGCAACAGCAGAGGGGCCAGCGTTTGGGCGGCCAGTGTTCTAAGGTTCATGCGGCTCCAAGCCTCGTGCCCAGGCGGAAGGTGTCGCGCCGGGAATTCATAATGTCTGCGCTGTTGAGCGGCGTTTTGCCGGGTAATTGCAGTCGGGTAATGCGCAGTACGCCCTGCCCGCACGCAATGCTAAGACCTGTCTTGTCTGCGGCGATCAGGGTGCCCGGGGCGGCATCGCTGGTGGTGTCCAGCGCGCTGGCGTCCCAGATGCGCACCGTCGTGCCCTCCAGCTGGGTAAAGGCAACCGGCCAGGGCGCCAGGCCCCGTACCTGGCGCGCAAGGTAGTCGGCACTGCGCTGCCAGTCGATGTTGCCTTCCTGCTTTTCGAGCTTGTGGGCATAACAGGCCAGATCACTGTTCTGCACTTCGCGGTCGATACTGCCATCCTGAATGGCACTCAGGCTCTGCAGCAGGGTACTGGCGCCAAGGGCCGCCAGGCGGTCATGCAGTGTGCCGCTGTTGTCTTCGGGCAATATCGAACAGGTCGTCTTCAGCAACATGTCGCCGGTGTCGAGACCCACGTCCATCTGCATGATGGTGATGCCCGTCTCGCTGTCGCCGGCCAGCAGTGCACGGTGGATGGGCGCCGCGCCGCGCCAGCGCGGCAGCAGGGACGCGTGCACGTTGATGCAACCCAGGCGTGGCGTGTCGAGCACGGCCTTGGGCAGCAGCAGGCCATAGGCGGCGACGATCATCAGATCGGGTCTGAGGTCGGCGAGCTCCTGCTGGGCCTCGGCGTCTTTCAGTGACAGCGGTTGAAACACCTCGACACCCTGCTCCAGCGCCAGTTTCTTTACCGGGCTCGGCGTGAGCTTGCGGCCACGGCCGGCGGGGCGATCGGGCTGAGTGTATACAGCGATGACATCGTGATCGGTTTCAAACAGGGCCTGCAGACTGGCTGCGGCAAAGTCGGGTGTGCCAGCGAAGACTATTCTCAGCGGCTCGGGCATCGAAGGGCTCCCTTGTGAGGTCGATTTGCAGGGGGCCTTGCCCTGCCTGCAAATCCGGCGAACGCCATGGGTTCGTCAGACCGACTGGGTTTCTTCCAGGCGGTGTTTTTTCTCCAGCTTGCCACGGATACGGGTACGCTTGAGCGGCGATAGATAATCGACGAACAGCTTGCCATCGAGGTGGTCGATTTCATGCTGGATGCAGACTGCCAGCAGGTCCTGGGCTTCGAAGTCGAGGGGGTTGCCATCACGATCCAGCGCCTTGACGCGGATATGATTGGGTCTTTCGACATTTTCATAGAAACCCGGTACCGACAGGCAGCCTTCCTGCATGCGCTCCAGTTCCCTGTCCAGCACTTCGAAGGTCGGGTTGATCAGCACCAGCGGCTCGTCGCTGTCTTCCGAGATATCGATGGTGATGATGCGCAGGTGGACATTGACCTGAGTTGCGGCCAGGCCGATACCCGGTGCGTCGTACATGGTTTCGAACATGTCGTCGATCAACTGACGAGTATTCTCAGTAACCGTTTCTACGGATTCTGCTATGGTACGCAGACGCGGGTCCGGAAATTCGAGGATCGGTAGTTTTGCCATGAGGTCCGATAATTACTAGGGTTCAATGTGAGCCGTGAATGGCGAAATTCAGCTATCAGCCTATTATACTGATATCGCCGCTCATTGCATTGCGCCTGGCGTCATCGGCCGTACTGGCAAAGCGTAGGTTCTGAGGTAGTTCTAACAAGGGATTTGGGTATGAAGAAACTGCTGTGCGGACTGCTTACCTGTCTGCTTCTCCTCACTGTCTCGGTTGCCAGCGCCGAAGTGCGCAAAGACAGAATTCAATTGCGTGAAGACTATCCAACCGAGTATGTCGTTGTGAGAGGCGACACACTGTGGGATATCTCAGGTCGCTTTCTGCAACATCCATGGCAATGGCCGGATGTATGGGACGTAAACCCGCAAATCTATAACCCTCACCTGATTTACCCCGGTGACATCATCTATCTGAGCTGGGTGAACGGTCAGCCGCGCCTTTCGTTGCGCCCGGGTGTCGCCAGGCTTGGCCCAAAGGCCCGGGTGTCGCCGCTGGATGACGCCATTCCGGCCATCCCGCTGAAAGACATTATCGCCTTCCTGTCGGATCACCTGGTGGCCGACGAGGACCTGCTGAACAATGCGCCCTATATAGTGGGGGGGCGCAATGACAGCATCATCGCTGGTGCCGGCGATCGGGTCTATGCCCGTGGAGAGCTCAAGTCCGATGAGCGGTTGCAGGCAGTATATCGCCCGGCGACGGAATATCGTGACCCGCTAACCGGCGAGTTCCTTGGCTATGAAATGCTGAAGATCGCCGATACAGCGATTCCGGCGCGGGACAATGACATTATTACGCTGGATCTGCGCAAGACCCGGGAAGAGGTGCGCCTGCTGGATCGCGTACTGCCAATTGAGGAAAGTCGCATTCAGTCGCTGTTCCAGCCCTCGGCAGTACCTGAGGGTACTGAAGGTCTGATCCTCTCGGTGCTCGGCGGGGTCGCCAAGATCGGCCAGTATAATGCTGTTGCCGTCAATGTCGGTGCCCGGGACTCGGTCGAGGCTGGCAACGTCATGTCGATTTACCGCACCGGCGAAAATGTCAGGGATCCTGTCACCGGTGAGCGTATAGCGCTGCCGGACGAACGTGCCGGTCTGCTGATGTTGTTCAAGGTTTTCGACAAGGTCAGCTATGGCCTGGTATTAAACGCCTCCAACGTCATGTCGGTGGGCGACAAGGTTTTCGAACCCTGATTCCGGAATGATGACATGGGCAGCAATCCAAAGGACTGGATTGCTGCAAGCCTCCTGCCAGGCGTTGGTCCTGCAGGTCTCAAAAGGCTTGCGGTAGCCGGCATCCACCCTTCCCGCCTCTTTGTGCACGAGCCCGAGGCGCTTCGCCTCGTCGGGGCGCGCACCAGCACCTTGCGTGCGATGGAATCCTTCGAGCGTGAAACCGGGCTGTTGTTCGAACGGCTCGAGAGCTGCCTGGCATGGCTGGAAGAGTCTGATGCCAGCTGCCTGACCCCTGACGTTGAACACTACCCTGCCCTGTTGCTCGAAATTCCCGACCCGCCTCCGTTGCTGTTTGTGCGTGGCAATGCTGATTGCCTGGTATTGCCGCAGCTGGCCCTGGTGGGCAGTCGTCATGCCAGTCGTTCCGGTGTTGCCAATGCCTACAAGTTCAGTGCCGCGCTAAGTGAAGCCGGCATGGTGATTACCAGCGGCCTGGCGCTTGGCATCGATGGCGCGGCACACCAGGGAGCGGTCGATCGTCATGGCGCCAGTATTGCGGTCCTTGGGACCGGGCTGGATGACATCTATCCACGGCGCCATGCGGCTCTGGCGCAGGGCATTCTGGAGGCCGGCGGTGCCTGGGTGTCTGAATTTATGCCGGGCACGCATCCGCTGCCTGCGAACTTCCCCAAACGCAATCGCATTATCAGTGGCCTCTGTGCCGGGGTGCTGGTGGTTGAGGCAGCGCCACGCAGTGGCTCCCTAATCACCGCCCGCATGGCGCTGGAGCAGGGGCGCGAAGTCTTTGCGATTCCCGGCAGTATTCAGAATCCGGCTGCTCGCGGCTGTCATCAGCTCATTCGAGAAGGCGCGGTACTGGTGGAGAGCGTATCGCATGTACTGGAGCCCCTTGCGTCGTTACTGGGGTTCTATGCCGGGCAGAGCAGCACACCTGAGCCCGTTCGTGCCCCTGCGCTCCCTGAGGCGGAGGCGCAATTGCTGGAAAAAATGGGGTATGATATCGCCGATATTGACCAGCTTGTGGCCCTGACAGGTCTGCCGACGCCGCAGCTAATGCCGCTGCTGGTTTCTCTGGAATTGAAAGGCGTGATTGAGACCGTAGCGGGGGGCTACCTCCGCAGCGTTTCCGATACCTAAATCGCTCAGGTAAGACTCATGAATAACTGGCACCTGAACCAGGCGCTGCGTGTACTGCGTGGCGGCGGTGTAATTGCCTATCCCACCGAAGCCGTCTGGGGGCTGGGGTGCGACCCCTTCAATGCCGCCGCCATTGAGCGGTTGCTGGAACTTAAACGGCGACCGATGCACAAGGGGCTGATTCTTGTTGCCGCTGACATGACACAGATCAAGCCATTGTTGCAGGGGTTGTCGGATGATCAGTTGGCACAACTCGAGGCCAGCTGGCCGGGGCCTGTAACCTGGCTGATTCCGGACCCGAAAGGCTGGGCGCCCGAAGGCGTTCGTGGACGCCACTCCAGTGTTGCCGTGCGCGTGAGTGACCATCCGGTGGTGCGAGCCCTGTGCAGTGCCTTTGGCGGCCCCATTGTTTCGACCTCGGCCAACCGCAGCGCAGCCGCTCCTGCGCGATCCAGGCTAAAGGTGAATACTTACTTCGGTCAATCGCTTGATTACGTGGTTCCTGGTGCCCTGGGGAAGCTGGAACGGCCGACACAGATATGTGACCTTGGCAGCAAACAATTAATCAGAAGGTAAGTGCTTACTTACATGGTGACCGGATGAATCAACCCGATATTATGGCGGTAAAGGCATATTTGCTGGAGCTGCAGGACCTGATCTGCTCGAGCCTGGAAATAGCCGATGGCCAGCAGCGCTTTCAGACCGACAAGTGGGTGCGTGAAGCCGGTGGCGGCGGTCGTACCCGGGTTCTCAGTGACGGCGCCCTGTTCGAGAAAGGTGGCGTCAATTTTTCCCATGTGCATGGTGATCAGTTGCCCGCTTCTGCAACGGCACATCGGCCGGAACTGGCCGGGCGCACTTTTCAGGCGCTGGGTGTCTCGCTGGTGCTGCATCCTCATAACCCGCACATACCGACGTCCCATGCCAATGTACGATTTTTTCTGGCCGAGAAAGACGGTGAGGAACCGGTATGGTGGTTTGGAGGCGGATTCGACCTTACCCCTTATTACGGTTATGACGAGGACTGCCGCCACTGGCATGAGGTGGCTAAAAAGGCTTGTGACCCCTTTGGTCCTGATATTTATCCCCGCTTCAAGACCTGGTGTGATGACTACTTCTACATCAAGCACCGCAATGAACCCCGCGGTATTGGTGGTCTGTTTTTCGACGACCTGAACGAGCTGGGGTTCGAGCAGAGTTTTGCGCTGATGCGCGCAATCGGTGATGCCTTCCTCCCGGCTTATGTGCCGATCATCGAGAAACGTCGGGATACGGAATATGGCGAACGGGAGCGGGATTTCCAGCTGCACCGTCGCGGTCGCTATGTGGAGTTCAATCTGGTGTATGACCGCGGCACCCTGTTTGGGCTGCAGTCGGGCGGTCGTACCGAGTCGATCCTGATGTCTCTGCCTCCCGAAGTACGCTGGGGGTACGACTGGAAACCGGAAGCCGGCAGTGCCGAAGCCCGCCTGTATGACCGCTACCTCAAGCCGCGTGACTGGCTGGAGGTCGAGTGATGGATCGATATGCGGTTTTCGGCAACCCCATTGCGCACAGCAAGTCCCCCCAGATTCATCGCCGTTTTGCCAGCCAGAGTGGGCAGGCGCTGACCTATGATGCGGTACTGGTGCCGGAAGACGGCTTTGCCGTGGCGGTAAACGATTTCTTCGAGCACGGTGGCAAGGGGTTGAATATTACGGTGCCGTTCAAGCAGCAGGCGTGGGCTCTGGCGCAGTGCCGCAGCCCGACGGCCGAGCTGGCCGGTGCGGTGAATACGCTGTATCTCGATGCAGAAGGCCGGCTCTGTGGCGACAATACCGATGGTATCGGTATGGTGCGCGATATCATCGAAAACCATGGCGGCCGGGTGCGTGGTGCACGGGTGTTGCTGCTCGGGGCCGGTGGCGCCGCCCGGGGGGTTATTCAGCCGCTGCTCGAGCAACAGCCAAGTGCACTTGTGGTCGTCAACCGCACGGCGGCCAGGGCCTCCGAGCTGGCTGAACTCTTTGCCGCGGTAGGGCCTGTACGGGGCTGCGGCTACGGGGATCTCGAGGGGCAATCCTACGATCTGATCATCAATGCCACTGCTGCCAGTCTGCAGGGCGAAGTACCGCCACTGCCTGCTGCCGTACTGGCGCCGGGTGGCTGGTGCTATGACATGATGTACAGCGCGGGGCCGACCGCCTTTGGTCGCTGGGCACAGCAGCAGGGCGCAGCCCGGGTACTTGATGGACTGGGCATGCTGGTGGAGCAGGCCGCCGAGTCGTTCCGTATCTGGCGCGGTGTCCAGCCGAGCACTCAAAGCCTGGTCGAGACCCTGCGTGACTCCTTAACTGATTGATTAAAAAACGATAAGCAACGCACGGATGCGTGCGAGTCGCCTTGCAAGCCGACCCCGCCGGAAGGTATAACAACTAGAAATGCCCCGGTGGAGTTGTTGCATGGAAAAGCTCAAGCCCTTACCCCCCGAAGCCCTATATCGTACCTGCGAAGCAGACCTTCTGCCTTTTCGAACCACCGAAACCCTCGAGCCCTTCAGTGGCTTTTTTGGCCAGGAACGCGCCATCGAAGCGATGGAGTTCGGCGTCGGCATGCGCCGCCCGGGTTACAACCTGTTCGTCATGGGGAATCCTCACACCGGCCGTTTTTCATTCGCGATGGAAAGCCTGCGCAGCGTGGCGAAAAAGGAACGCAACCGTCTCAAGGACTGGTGCTATCTCAATAATCTGTCGGATTCCCGTTACCCTCAGGTGATGGAATTCCCCGCTGGCAAGGCCGGCATGTTCCGCAAGGATATCGGTCGCATGATCGAGGCCGCGCTGACCGAACTGCCCGCTGCCTTCGAAAATCCAGGTTATCAGCGTCAGAAAAGCCGTATCGAACGGGACTTTAACCGCCGCTACGACCAGGCGATCGAGGAAGTTGAGCGCCAGGCCCGCGACCACAGCATTGCCCTGTTTCGAGAGTCCGGCACTATCGGCTTCATGCCCGTGGCCGAAGGTCAGGCCATGGATGAAGCGGCCTTTTCGCTGTTGCCGGAAGCCGAGCGGGATACCTTTTCCCGTGCTATTTCCCAGCTCGAGGACTGTCTTAACGACAGCCTGACCGAACTGCCGAAATGGCGCCGGGAAGCCGCCGAACAGATGCGCCGGCTGGATCGGGAAACCGCGCTGCACGCCGTGGCGCCACTGGTTCAGCCGCTGAAGGAAAAATATGCCAATGTGTCCGGAGTACCCGAATACCTCACCCGGCTGGAGGTCACTCTGGTTCGCAACAGTGGCGAAATTGCCGGCGACGACAAGGTGGTGGAATCGCCGGAGGCGGCGCGCAAGTCGTATATGGACGATACCTACGGCGTGAACCTGCTGGTGGACAATGGCAAGACCAAGGGAGCGCCGGTGATCCATGAAAGCCACCCCAACTATGAAAACCTGTTCGGGCGTATCGAGTACAACTCGGACATGGGTGCCATGGTCACCAACTTCAATCTGATCCGTCCGGGTGCCCTGCACCGTGCCAATGGCGGCTATCTGGTGCTGGAAGCGGAAAAGCTGCTCGAGCAGCCCTATGTCTATGGTGCGCTGAAGCGGGCGCTCAAGGCCCACGAGATCCGTATCGAGAATCCCGTCAGCGAGTACACCGGCATCAGTACCATTACCCTGAGTCCGCAGCCCATCCCCCTGAAGGTGAAGGTGGTGCTGATCGGTGGCCGCGACATGTACTACCTGCTGCAGGAGATGGATCAGGACTTTGAAAAGATGTTCCGTGTGGTGGTCGACTTTGACGAGGACGTAGAGCGCAAGCCTTCGACCATTCGAAACTATGCACGACTGCTCAAGACGCTTGCCGATGAAGAGGGCCTGGCCCCTCTGACACGCCGTGCCGTCGCACGGCTGGTGGAGCAAAGCTCGCGCCTGGCGGCCGATCAGGAGCTGCTGTCGGCCCATATCGGCGAGCTGGTGGACTTGCTGTGTGAAGCGGACTACAAGCGCATCAAGGCCGGTGATGAGCTGATCAACGACAAGCACGTCGAGATGGCGCTGGCGGCGAAGGAAAAGCGTACCGGCCGCCTGTCACAGAAAATCCTCGACAGCATCATGAACCAGACAGTGCTGATCGATACCCAGGGGGATGCCGTGGGCAAGTCCAATGGCCTTACGGTGCTGCAGGTGGGTGATGTGTCTTTCGGTACGCCGGCACGTATCACCGCTACGGTGCACCCCGGCAACCGGGGCATTATCGACATTGAACGCGAAGTGGCGCTCGGCCAGCCGATCCACTCCAAGGGCGTGCTTATACTGTCAGGTTACCTGGGCCACAAGTATGCCCAGGATTTCCCGCTGACCCTGTCAGCCAGTATTGCTCTGGAACAGTCCTACGGCTACGTGGATGGGGACAGCGCTTCCCTGGCGGAAATCTGCACCCTGATCTCGGCGCTAACCCATATTCCCATTCTGCAGCAGTACGCCATCACCGGTTCCATCAACCAGTACGGCGAAGTGCAGGCTATTGGCGGCGTAAACGAGAAAATTGAGGGTTTCTTCAAGCTGTGTGAGACCCGTGGCCTCACAGGCCAGCAGGGCGCTGTGATACCGCGTGCCAATGTGCGCAACCTGATGCTGAAAAAAGAGGTCACCGATGCTGTGGAGGCGGGCAAATTCCATATCTTTGCCGTCGAAACCGTGGATGAGTGCCTTGAGGTGCTGACTGGCCGTGGTGCCGGCAAGATCAAGGCCGACGGCAGCTTTACCCAGCGCAGCATCAATCATGCGGTGACCAAGCGCCTGCGTGAAATCGCCGCCGCCAAGGCGTCCTGAAGCCGCCGGCTCCTGCCGCCAACCTCTGTGCCTGTCAGGTCACCTGAAAGGCACAGAGGTGGTTATCCCAGGCCAGACGATCCAGTCGCATGTCCTGCATCAGGCGCTCGCGCCGTCCTTCGCGGGGATACAGCTGATAGACCTTACCTGTACCGCTGCTGGCCACGAACTCTCCGGCCGTGGCCATGGCGGCAAGACCACAGCCGTCGCGCACTTCAAGGCTGCTCAGATAAACCCCCTGATCAATATCCCAGAACGTAATCAGGTTGCCGCGTGGCGCACTGACAGCGGCGATGGTGCCGCCGCTGTCGATGCGCACGCTGCCGCAGTATTGCGTCATCTGCTGATTGATGGCCGCAGGGGCGTAAAGCGGCTGTAATGCCTGGTGGCGGCGGTGCAGCGCAACCAGGGGCTGGGTATCCGCCGGGTTGCCTTCGTACTGCATGGCGATGACGACAGTGCCGTCGGGGCTCATGTCCAGATGGCGGATGCCAAGCTGGTGCTGCTCGGGTGCCAGATACCGCTGTTCGGCAAGACTACCGCTGTCCAGCTGCAGATAGGCCAGGGATGGCAGCATGCTGTCGAGATTCATCTTCTGGCGCCCTGCAGTGCGAATACCCCCGTTGGCGACGATGACTTCATCGCCTGAGTGACTGAGCAGCAGCTCGTGCGGGCCTATGCCGCCACTGCTGAACTCGTTCACCAGTTCAAAGTCATTCAGCGCGTCGCGGATGCTGATGCGCCCTTCGCCGCCGGGCAGCGCGGCTTCCGTGGCGATGAGCCAGCGGCCATCGGGGCTGAACAGCGCATGGCCATAAAAAACGCGGTCTGTGGCGGGTGCTATGCGCCGGATCAGTGCCCGGCTGCGGTAATCCACCACGTCGATATACTGGCCGGGCCGCCGGGCGACCACCGCGATCCAGGGGCGATTCGGGTGGGCGGCCACATGATGCGCCCGGGCTGGCAGGCGATGGCGCAGGTGCACTGCGCCCTCGGTATCGCTGACTATCAGCCAGTGTTGCCTGCGGTTATTGCTTGCGGCGCTGGCCAGCAGCCAGCCCTGTGCCGCAGCAGTACCAAGTTGAACAGGCTGGGCCAGCAGGTTGGGTGCCGTCAGCAGACCGCCCAGCAGCAGGCTGAACTGGCGTCGGTTAATCCCCGTCACGGCTATTGAACCCCAGCTGTGCATTGATCGCGGGCATGGCGTCGTAGAGGGCGTTGTCCAGGGCCTTCAGTGTCCGGGAAAGTGACTTCAGATGCCCATAGCTGTCGGCATCCTGCAGGGCCTGCGCGAAGGTGTCCGGTGTTGTCTCGAGCTGGCTGCGGGCCTGGCTGAACAGGTCGCTGATCTGGTCTGCCTGGGGGGCGGCGCCCTGTGTGCGCAGGATCTGATCCAGACTGGGCTCCCCTGCCCCGTAGAGTTCCTGCAGCGCCGCCAGATTGGCCTTGATGCTTTGCAGGGACTGACCGCTACGCCAGTGTTCGGCGCGTTGCAGGCGGGCGGCGGCATGATCCTTGCCCAGTACCAGCTCCAGCTTGTTGTCACGGATCACTTCAACCGGTTGTACCAGCGAGCGCAGCAGTTCCAGGCTCAGATCCGGCAGGTCTGATGCCATACCTTCATCCTCGTCACCGCCCTGCTCCACCCGGCTTTCGGTCTGCCATTCGACAAGTATCGCCTGGGCCGTATGCGCCAGTTCTGTACTGATGGCGCTGGCCAGGGCACAGGCATTAGGCTCGTTCTGCAGGGCTTGCAGCGCGTCTTCGCCATAGAACAGGCGCTCCAGCGCCGGGTAGCCCTTGATCGACACACTGGCATGGCGAAAGAACTCGGCGTCATAGGCTCCGGTCTCGGAGCCCTGCAAGGCTTCCTTGAGCTGGCGACCGGTAATGCCCTTGCGGTCGGGCCAGAACTGGATGCCATAGTTGCGCATCAGCAGCTGTACGGGACCAAATTGCACATGCTGTATGCCCTGCCAGGACTGCAGGCTGTGATCAAACGCCCGTTGCAGGGCGGGAAAATCGTCGCCGCTGCGGCTTTCGCACCAGTGGACGGTAGTGTCGGCGAGCACCTGGCTGTGTTGCGCAAACTGCTGGTAGCGCGGCAGGATGTGACCATTCACAATGCTGGCATTGAAGGCATCCCAGTCGATGGCTGGGGTGGCCTGTGCAAGGCCGGCAAGCAACAGGCCTGAGCCGGCCAGCAGCTGGCCAAGGCGAGTAATATTGGGCATTCAGAGTGACTCCAGAAAGCGTATCAGTTGGGTTCGCTGCCGAGGTGGCAGAGCGATAACGTTTTGGCGTGCCGAGCTTGCTTCGCCGCCATGCCAGAGTATGGCTTCCAGAAGATTGCGGGCACGGCCGTCGTGCAGATAGTAACTGTGGCCGCTGACGGTTTCGGTCTGGCCGATACCCCAGAGTGGAGCGGTACGCCATTCACGGCCATCGGCGGCGAACTCCGGGCGGTGATCGGCCAGACCTTCGCCCATATCGTGCAGCAGCAGGTCGGTGTATGGCCAGATGGGCTGGCGGCTAAGGGCCGGCAGCTGCGGGTTGTCGGCGGTGACAAAGTGGGGTCTGTGACAACTCGCACAGCCGCTGTCATGGAACAGCTGGCGACCTGCCTGTACCTCGGGATCGGCGGCGTCCGGGCGCGCGTTCACGGCGAGATGACGGCTGTAAAACAGCAGCCAGTCGAGCATCTGCTGCGAGGCTTCAAGCCCGTCCTGCAAGGGGGTGTTGCCATCGGGGGCCTGGATGCAGACGGATTGCCGGGCGGTGCAATCGCCGGCCGCTGCGGGAAACACTGGATTGCCAATGCCAATGTCGCTTTGCAGGGCGCTGCTGTTTTGCTGTGCCAGGCCGGGATTGCCGGCTTTCCAGCCAAAGCGTCCCAGCGCCTCTGTTTGCCGTGCCTGATCCCAGACACGGTTGGGTCGCCCGGATATGCCGTTACCGTCCTTGTCCTCAGGATCTGCCTGGCTGAGGATATCGGCTTCGCTTATCTGTTCCAGCAACCCCAGGCCCGGCATGGGCGGTGCGATACGCGGTGATAGCTGCAGATCCTCAGGCAGTGGGCCGTAGGCCGGCTTGAGGATGCGATAGGTGGGCGTACGCAACCAGGCTTCGTCACCGCCGGACAGTTCCACGCGCGCTTCGGTGTAGCTGACCTGAAGCTGGCCTTCTGCGGTCAGGCCCGGCACGGCAAAGTTTTGCAGCTGGGTGCCATAGCCGGGATCCGTCACCACGCCGTGGCGTTGCAATGTCACTAGATCCGCTTCGCTGCGTGCAGGAATGCTCAGGCGCAAAAACAGTGATACGGCGCTGTCGTCGGGACCTTCGGGCGGTTTTCCGCGGCCGTTTTTTACATGGCAGCGCAGGCAGGAGCGAGCGTTGTACAGGGGGCCCAGGCCGTCGCTGGCGGTGGTGGAGGATGGCGACGATACCCAGAGCTTGCGAAAAATTGCCCGCCCGAGGGCAAAGGTCATTTTGTCGTCAAAGCCGATATTGGCCACGCTGGCCGAGAAGGCATTGGAGTTTGCCAGCCGGGGCTGGGTGGTTGCGCCACCGGGATTCGCTTCGTCAGGGGCCGGGCGCCCCTCTCCCGCCACGGCGATGAAGGCCGGGCCGAGTAGCAGTGCTGTGGCAACAAGACGACGAATCATGGGATTACCGTACTGCCCGGCATACCCGGGCAGTGTCGAGCTGTGGTGCGAAGTCTTACTGGGTCTGCACGGCGCCAGGGTTGTCCAGGCTGTCAGAACCCTCGACATTGACCTGTCCCAGTTCCAGACGCGCAATGACTTCCTCGGTCACCCTGGTCTGGGCAACCAGCGCATCGACAAAGGACTGGATACGGGCGCCACCGGCGGTATTGCCCGGTGCAATCATCACATCGAAAGGCTCGCCCGCAGCTGCCGAATCCACCATTGCCTGGGCTGCCTGCTGTGTCTGCTCCAGGTGCTGGCGCAGGTTCTGGTCCAGTGCCGGATCGGCGCCGGACACCAGTGCTGCCAGCGACGGGCCTTCCATCAGGCTGCCATCAATGCGGCTGTATGTGCCCAGGTAGACGTTCTGGATACCCTTGGCATCGTAGTAGTGCGACCAGTGGGTGTTATCCGAGAAACAGTCGTGCTCTTCTTCCGGGTCATGCAGCATCAGGCCAAGCTTGGTGCGCTCCCCGGCCAGCTCTCCGTAGGCCAGGCTGCCCATGCCGGTGGTGATGCTAGCCAGGCCTTCGGTTACCGGCTTGTCGGTCAGTGCGATGCGGGCAGCGCCATCGGTTTCCCAGTTGGCAACCATTTCTTCCAGGTCCTGCACCAGCAGTGCGCTGGCAGCACGCAGGTAGTCGCCGCGCCGCTCGCAGTTGCCGCCGGTGCAGTTGTCGAGATCGTAATCGGTGGCGGGCCTGTTACCGGCGCCCGGCTCCATGCCGTTCAGGTCCTGGCCCCAGAGCAGAAACTCGATGGCGTGGTAACCGGTGGCGACATTGGACTCGACGCCATCAATCTCATGCAGCCTGGTAGAGAGCAGTTCTGGCGTAATATTGCTGGCATCCAGCATCTGACCGCCAATCTCGAGGACTGGATTGGCGATAATATTGGCGGTATAGAACGGGTTTTCATCGGACGCATCGCCATAACTGTCGGCAGAAACGTAGTCGATCAGGCCTTCGTCCAGCGGCCAGGCGTTCACGCGGCCTTCCCAGTCATCGACGATGGGGTTGCCAAAGCGGAACGCTTCGGTTTGCTGATAGGGCACCCGGGCGGCGATCCAGGCGTTGCGGGCCGCCTGCAATGTCTGATCATTCGGGGTGCTGATCAGGGCTTCAACGGCGCTGTGCAGCTCGCGGGCGCGGATCAGGGAGTCGCCAAAGGTGGCCAGGGCAAGGTCTGCATAATGGGCAACAACGGCCCGCGAATCCACAGTGGTTGTCGTTTCAGCTGCCAGCGCTGGCGTGGCGGTGCCCAGCATACAGGCCAGCGATAGAGACATCAGAGTGCGATTAAAAGGCATTGTGCGTGTTCCCGGCTCAGCGAATGTGGGCTAAATGCTAAACGGAATAAGAACCGTTATCAACAATGTTGTGAGTTGGGGGCTCAGGGGCTTTAACAGCCCCCCAAGCACCCGGAACCCTTGAACCACTGAAGAACACTGCGCCGCTAGGCTCAGTCCTGTGCCCAGCTTTCCTGCAGGTGCTGATCCTTGAGGCGGACATAATTGCCGGCAGAGTAGGTGAAGAAAGCCATCTCCTTCTCGGTCAGCGGCCGCACCTGTTTGGCCGGGCGGCCCACATAGAGGTAGCCGCTCTGCAGTGTTTTGCCCGGAGGTACCAGGCTGCCGGCGCCCAGCACCACGTCGTCTTCAATCACGGCGCCATCCATCACCATGGAACCCATGCCGATGAGAATACGGTTGCCGATGCTGCAACCGTGCAGCATGGCCTGATGGCCCACGGTGACATCGTCGCCGATCAGCAGTGGAAAGCCGTCTGGGTTGAAGGGGCCTGCGTGAGTGATATGCAGCACCGAGCCGTCCTGAATACTGCTGCGCGCGCCGATGCGGATACGGTGCATGTCGCCACGTACCACCACCAGCGGCCAGATGGAACTGTCGTCGCCGATATTGACGTCACCCAGCACCACGGCGCTTGGGTCGACAAAGACCTTCTGGCCCAGTTGTGGCGTTTTACCCTGATAGCTGCGAATCTTCATACTGCCTGCCTGTCGAATGACTGTTGAAATCCCGTCCCGATCCCCCATTGTATAGAGGTGATTCCGTTTTGGCCCCCCGCCTCGCCCTGGAGATTCGATCGAATGAGCAACCCGCTGCTGCAGCAATCCGAACTGCCGACTTTCAGTGCCATCAAGCCCGAAAATGTGGAGCCGGCGATCGATGAATTGCTTGGCCGTAACCGTGCGGCCATCGACGGCCTCTGCCAGGATGCCGCGGCACCGGACTGGAACAGCCTGGTGGCGCCACTGGAACAGCTCAACGATGAGCTGTCCTGTGCCTGGTCGCCGGTGTCCCACATGAACTCTGTCGTCAACGGTGATGCGTTGCGCCAGGCCTACAATGCCTGCCTGCCCAAGCTGTCCCAGTACTGGACCGAGCAGGGCCAGAACCAGCAGTTGTTTGAGGCTTTCAGCCATCTGGCCGAGCATGACAAGTCCCTGGATGGCCCGCAGCGCAAGGTGGTGGACAACGCCCTGCGGGATTTTCGTCTCAGTGGTATCGCCCTGGCCCCCGAAGGCCAGCAGCGTTATGCCGAACTGCAGCAACAGCTGTCCCTGCTGACCACCCGTTTCTCCGAGAATGTACTGGATGCCACCAACGCCTGGAGCCTGCTGGTCACCGATGAGGCCCGCCTGGCAGGCCTGCCGGAGATGGCGCTGGCCGGTGCCCGCCAGAGTGCTGCCGCCCGGGAGCAGGAGGGCTGGCTGCTGACGCTGGACTTCCCGTCCTACTTTGCCGTGATTACCCATGCCGATGATCGCGACCTGCGGCGCGAGCTGTACCATGCCTACATGACCCGGGCCTCGGAGCTCGGTGCCGATGCCAAGTGGGACAATAGCGAGCTGATTAACGATATTCTCACGCTGCGCCATGAACTGGCGCAGCTGCTGGGCTTTGGGAACTACGCCGAATACTCCATCGCTACCAAGATGGCGGAATCCACCGATCAGGTGGTGGATTTCCTGCAGGATCTGGCGACCCGCGCCCGCCCGGCGGCACAGCAGGAATACCGGGAACTGTGCGATTTCGCCCGCGAACAGCACGGTCTGGACACGCTGCAGGCCTGGGATGTGCCCTACTACAGTGAAAAACTGAAGCAGGCCCGCTACGAGGTGTCCCAGGAGGCACTGCGGCCCTATTTTCCCATGCCCAAGGTGCTCGATGGCCTGTTCCAGGTGGCCGGCCGGCTGTTTGGCATTCAGATTGAAGAGGTCACAGAGTTTGACCGCTGGCACAAGGATGCGCGTCTGTTCAATGTGCTGCGCAAAGGAGAGCGCCTGGCCAGTTTCTACCTGGACCCCTACGCCCGTGAAAACAAGCGCGGTGGCGCCTGGATGGATACCTGCCGCATACGCCGCCGCCTGCCCGATGGCACCCTGCAGCTGCCAGTGGCCTATCTGGTGTGCAACTTCACGCCGGCGGTGGGCTCGGCGCCGGCCTTGCTGACCCACAACGAGGTTACCACCCTGTTTCATGAGTTTGGGCACGGTCTGCACCACATGCTGACACAGATTGAATGCGCTGATGTCAGCGGTATCAACGGTGTGGCCTGGGATGCGGTGGAGCTGCCGAGCCAGTTCATGGAAAACTGGTGCTGGGAGCCTGAAGCCCTGGCGCTGATATCCGGCCATTACCAGAGTGGCGACGTACTGCCCGAGGCGCTGCTCGACAAGATGCTGGCGGCGAAAAACTTCCAGTCCGCCATGTTCATGGTGCGCCAGCTGGAGTTTTCGCTGTTCGATTTCCAGCTGCATCGCGACTTTGAACCAGGTGTCACCAACGTTCAGGGCCTGCTGGATGCTGTGCGTGCCGAGGTCTCTGTTGTGCCGCTGCCGGATTTCAACCGCTTTCAGCACAGTTTCAGTCATATCTTTGCCGGTGGTTACGCGGCGGGCTACTACAGCTACAAGTGGGCCGAAGTTCTGTCCGCGGATGCCTTTTCCCGCTTCGAGGAAGAGGGTATCTTCAGCGCCCGGGCCGGTGCCGATTTTTGCAGCAACATTCTGGAAATGGGTGGCTCCCGAGAACCAATGGAGCTGTTTGTGGCCTTCCGTGGGCGTGAGCCCAGCGTCGATGCCTTGCTGCGCCATGCCGGCATCGCCTAATTCATGCGACACCAATCGGGCTGGAAACCATGACTGTTATCAAACGTTTTATCGCCGGCGCGGTCTGTCCGCGCTGTGGCCAGATGGACTGCGTGCGAATGTACCGGGACGGCGAGCGCGAGTATCGCGAATGCGTGCGCTGTGATTTCGAAGACACCCAGCGGCTGGACGGTACGCAGGATCCGCAGGAACTTGAAACCCGGGTCAATCAGGCCAAACCGGTGCTGGATGCCGGAGAACGGCCGATTCGATTCGTACCCAACCCGGCCAAGGGCGGCGACAAATGAAGGGCCCAGGCGCGGCGCCACGCTGTGCCTGGGCGCTGAACAGTGCGCTGGAGATTGCCTATCACGATACCGAATGGGGGCGGCCGCAGACGGATGACCGGGTGCTGTTCGAGTTCCTGCTGCTGGAAGGGGCCCAGGCGGGCCTGAGCTGGCGTACGGTGCTGGAAAAGCGTGAAGGTTACCGGCGTCATTTTCTGGGCTTCGAACCGCGCCGGGTGGCCGCGCTGGGACCCAGTGATATCGACGTCATGCTGGCGGACCCTGGCGTGATCCGGCATCGGGGGAAGCTCGAAAGCGCGCTGGGCAATGCGCGCATTTTTCTCGAACTGCAGGCAAAAAACGGCAGCTTCGCCCGCTATCTGTGGCAGTTCACCGATGGCAAACCGTTGCAGGGCAAGAGTGAAAGCATGGAGCAGGTTCCCGCCCAGACGGCGGAATCCCAGCGCCTGTCCAAAGAGCTCAAACGCCTGGGCATGCGCTTTGTCGGGCCAACCATCTGTTATGCCTACATGCAGGCGGTGGGCATGGTGAACGATCACCTGCTGAGCTGCCCGTGTCACCAGGACTGTGCGACGGCGGGTAAAAACTTTACCCTGCCCTGATGGCTTCAGCGTCGCGCGCTGACCCGGTAAATGGCGCCGGCCTGATCGTCCGAGATCAGCAGGCTGCCGTCCTTGTCTACCAGCACATCCACCGGGCGTCCCCAGGCGCTCTGTCCCTGCAGGAAACCGGTCACGAACGGCTTGTGACTGATGACCCTGTCTTCTTCGGTCTGCAGTTTCATGACCCGGTAGCCGGACTTCTGGCTGCGGTTCCAGGACCCGTGTTCGGCAATAAACAGCGTATTCCCCGTAGCCTTGGGCAGCTGATCGCCATGGTAAAAGGTCATGCCCAGCGCCGCCACATGGGCGCCCAGGCCCATGACCGGCGCGACAAAGTCGTTGGTTTCGGCGGTGGCGGCATAGACCGGGTCCGGTACCGGCCGCCCTTTGTGATCGCTGTGAAAAAACGGGAAACCAAAATGCTGCCCGGGCTCAGTGAGGCGGTTCAGTTCGTCGTCAGGCAGGTCATCCCCGAGCAGGTCGCGGCCGTTGTCGGTAAACCAGAGCTGGCCACTGACAGGATGCCAGTCCATGCCCACACTGTTGCGCACGCCCTGGGCGACGGTTTCGATACGACCGGAGCGGGGGTTGATGCGGCTGATGGTGGCGAACAGCGGATTATCTGGCAGGCAGACATTGCAGGGTGCACCCACATTGAAATACAGCCAGCCATCGGGGCCGGGGGCCAGGTACTTGGCGCCATGGTGCCTGTTGCGTGGCAGCTGGTCGGTAATGAGCTGACGCGCCGGAATTTCCGGCAGGCGCTGCTCGATGGCGGGGTAGCGCCAGATGCGGCTGACTTCGGCGACATACAGATCTCCCTGGTGCACCGCCACGCCATTGGGGATCGTCATTCCCGTGCCAATGGCAAAACGCTGGTCATAAACACCATCCCCGTCACGGTCACGCAATGCCGTGACGCTATCGCCGTTGCGACTGCCGACAAAGAGGGTGCCTGCATCCCCCAGTGCCAGCTGCCGGGCGCCGGGCACCTCGGCCACCAGGGTGATTTCATGCCCGCCGGGTACCTTGAGCAGGTCCAGCGGAATTTCGGCCCGGGCGGTCAGGGCCGGCAGCAAGACGGTGAACAGCAGCAACTTACGCATCAGGGTAACCAGAGCTCCTTTTTGCACAGTGTTCGGTAAACATAGCCGCCGGTGACCGCCCGGGCCAGAAACAGTCCCATGAAGGCAAACCAGAGACCCTGATTGCCGAACCCCTGCAGCAGCCACCAGAGTGGCAGGTAGACACCGATTACCGAGATGATCATGGTGTTCTGCATGGCTCGTACCTGGGTGGTGCCGATAAAAATGCCGTCCAGCAGGTAGCTCCAGACCCCCACCAGCGGAAGCAGGATAATCCAGGGAAGAAAGTCGATCGCCAGCGCGCGTACCGGCTCAATATCCGTCAGGATGCCGATAATCTGCTCGCCGGTGAGCCAGAACAGCAGGCTGAATGCCAGGGCCGTCAGCAGTGACCAGATCAATGCCGTGAGCACCGTATCGTAAAAGCGATCCAGCCGGCGCTGGCCGATGGCACGCCCTGCCAGTGCCTCGGTGGCATGGGCGAAGCCGTCCAGCCCGTGGGAAATCAGCAACAGGAAATTCAGCAAGACGGCGTTGGCCGACAGCGTCAGGGTGCCCAGGCGGGCGCCCTGGCTGGTGAAAAATGCAAATGACAGCAGCAACAGCAGGGTGCGGACGAAGAGGTAGCGATTCACCATCAGCAGCTCGATGTAATCCGGCAGGTGCCACAGGCTTTTGCGGTCCAGCTTGCCAGACGTGCGGCTCAGAATGCGCTTGCTCAGGTAGAGCCCGAGTCCCAGCGACAGGTATTCCGAGCAGACGGTGGCCAGCGCCACGCCGTCGGCATGCATGCCAAGGCCATAGACTGCCACCAGGTCCAGCAGCATGTTGGTGACGTTGGTCACCAGCAACAACACGAGCGGAATGCGGGTGTTCTGGTTGCCCAGAAACCAGCCCAGCAGGGCGTAATTGCACAGTACTGCAGGGGCGCCGAAGATGCGGATCCAGGCGTAGCGTTCGGCTTCGGCGGTGACCAGATCGCCTGCGTCCATCAGTGACAGCGCAATGGCGACCAGCGGTCGGTGCAGCAGCAGCAACAGCAGGCCCAGAGCGGTTCCCAGCACCAGGGAGCGTGCTAGCAGCAGCCGAATCTGGGCGCCGTCTTCGCGGCCCTGCGCCTGGGCGGTCAGACCGGTGGTGCCCATGCGCAGAAAGCCGAAGGCCCAGTACAGGGTGGTGAAAATCATGCCCCCCACCGCCACGGCACCCAGGTAATGACTCTCGGGAAGATGGCCGATAACGGCGGTATCCACCAGCCCCAGCAGGGGTACGGTGATGTTGCTCAGAATCATCGGCCAGGCGAGTTGCCAGATGCGCTGGTGGTCGGAACGTGCGGGCCAGCGCAGGTGGTACTTCGCCATCAGGCGCGGGCACCGGGCTGGCGCAGCGGCAGGCTGTACAGCAGCAGAAACTCTGCCAGAGCGGCAACCACGACCGAGGGGCCTGCCGGCGTGTCCCAGCGCCAGGAAGCGGCCAGTCCCGCTGTAACAGCCAGGCACCCCAGCACCGCGGCCAGGCAAGCCATCTGTTCCGGTGTGCGGGACAGGCGCCTTGCGGCCGCCGCCGGAATGATCAGCAGGGAGGTAATCAGCAGAATGCCGACGATTTTCATGGCAGCTGCGATGACCACGGCAATCAGCAGCATTAGCGTCAGGCGTAGCCGTGCCACCGGGATGCCTTCGACCTGTGCGAGTTCCTCATTGATCGTGATCGCCAGGAGTCCGTCCCACAGGCGCCACATCAGCAGCAAGACCAGGCTGCCCCCGCCGTAAATCCAGTAGAGATCCTGCACGGTAATGGCCAGCAGGTCGCCGAACAGGTAGGCCAGCAGGTCGACCCGCACATCCTCCAGCAGAGCGATGGCGACGAGTCCCAGGGACAGGGTGCTGTGGGCCATGATGCCGAGCAGCGTATCCGTGGCCACCAGACGTTGGCGCTGCAATGTAACCAGCAGCAGTGCCAGCAGTACGCAGCTGACCACTACGGCCAGGTTCATGTTGATCTGAAACACGAACCCCAGGGCAACGCCGAGCAAGGCTGAGTGCGCCAGGGTGTCACCGAAGTAGGCCATTCGGCGCCAGACCACGAAGGAGCCAAGGGGGCCTGCGATAAGCGCCACGCCCAGGCCGCCAACCAGGGCAAAGAGCAGAAAGTCATCCATGGGTTTCTTCCCGTTTTACGGCAGCGCCTGCCGGTTTTACAACATCGCCGTGAACATTGTGCACATGGTTGTGATGGTGGCTGTAGAGCGCCAGGCTCTCGGCACCGGGAACGCCGAACATCTCGATAAAGGTTGGGTCGTTACTCACCTGCTCGGGGTGGCCGGAGCAGCACACATGACGGTTCATGCAGACCACATGGTCGGTAGAGGACATTACCAGGTGCAGGTCGTGGGAAATCATCAGTACACCACAGCCCCGCTGGTCGCGAATGCGGGCGATCAGCTTGTACAGCTCGATCTGGCCGTTGATATCGACGCCCTGAACGGGCTCGTCCAGCACCAGCAGCGTCGGGTCCTGCAGCAGTGCCCGGGCCAGCAGGACGCGCTGGGTCTCGCCGCCGGACAGGCTGTGAATCGACTGCTGCAGCAGCTTGAGTGCGCCAACATCAGCCAGCGCCTTTTCCAGCGAGGCATTGTCGCGGCAGCGGGCTGTTTGCAGAAAGCGCTCCACCGTTAGCGGAAATGTCTGGTCGATATGCAGCTTTTGCGGCATGTAACCGATGCGCAGATCCGGCTCGCGCCACACGCTTCCACCGCTGGGCTTGATCAGTCCGAGTACCACCCGCACCAGGGTGGTCTTGCCGGCGCCATTGGGGCCGATCAGGGTGGTGATGCAGTTGCGGTGCAGCTCCATGGATATGTTCTGCAGCACGTGATTCCGCCCAAAGCGCACGTTGATGCCTTCGAGCCTGGCCAGATGATGATGTGCGTGGCTGCTCATGCGGGCTCCTGCGGGCTGTTTGTGTCACCGGGTTTGCAGTTCGGACACAGGCCGACGACTTCAACGGTTTCCTGTTCGATGGTAAAGCCCAGGTGGGCGGCACTGCTGTGAATGGCGTTCTGCACCGGCGCAGACTCCAGCTCGACTGTGCTGCTGCAGGCGCGGCAGATCAGAAAGCAGCCCTGATGTGACGGGCCCGGGTGGGGGCAGCCGATAAATGCATTCAGCGATGCGATGCGATGCACCAGACCCTGGGTCTGCAGGAAGTCCAGGGCGCGGTAGACCGTGGGCGGTGCCGAGTTGAATCCGGCTTCGGCCAGCGCGGGCAGCAATTCATAGGCGCCGAGCGGCTTGTGACTCTGCCAGATCAGCTGCAGCACCAGTTCACGGATGGGCGTCAGGCGTTGTTTGCGCTCGCTGCACAGGGCACGGGCCTTTTTCAGAGCGTCATGGATGCAGCGCGCATGATTGTGTTCGGGCTGAAATGATAAAGGTTGCTTGCTCATGGTTTCGCACTGGTATGTTTTGTTATAGTGTAACTTAAAATGTTTTCTTATGGACCCACGAACCCATGTCGTTGCGTAAAATCATACAGATGTCTGGCCTTGTTCTCCCCCTGCTGGCATCGCCAGCGCAGGCGTTGCAGGTGGTGGCCAGCGTCAAGCCGCTGCAGCTGCTCAGTGCCGCCCTGCTGGATGGTATCAGCGAGCCAGGCCTGCTGGTGCCGACCGATGCGTCAGTGCACAACTATGTGTTGAAACCCTCGGACATGCGCGGCCTGGCGGCAGCCGACCTGGTGATCTGGATCGGGCCAGAGCTGGAGCTTTTTCTTGGCAAGGCGCTGCAAAAGACCGATGCGCGCATTTTACAGCTGAGCATGGCACAAGCCGATACCTCTGAGGCAGAATCCGACCACGACCACGACCACGACCACGACCACGACCACGACCACGAAGCTGCCGATGCCGGTGAGCATGCAGGGCATGACGACCACCACGACGACCACAGCGATCACGACGGCCAGGAAGTGGAAGCCGAACACGCTCATCATCATGGTGAGGATGCCCATCTGTGGATGGACCCGCAGCTGATGCTGGCCGCTGGGCAACGCCTGCAGCAGATGCTGACGGAGATTGCGCCGGAGCACGGTCAGCAACTTGCGGCCAACTATGCACGCTTTGCCGAGTCGCTAAAACGGCAGGATGAGGCGTTGCGCCAGGAGCTGACCCCTGTTGCTGATCGTGGCTTCTTTGTATTTCACGATGCCTATGGGCATTTCGTTGGCCACTATGGCTTGAAACAGCTGGGCTACTTCACCGTTGATCCCGCCCGCCAGCCCGGTGCCCGTCACCTGAGCGACATTCGTCGGCAGCTTGAGGCGGAGGATGCGGTCTGTGTATTCAGTGAGCCGCAGTTTCGTGCCAATGTGGTTACCAGCGTGACCCAGGGCACAGGTGTACGTCATGGCGAGCTCGACCCGCTGGCGAGGGATTTCACGCCGGGCCCTGATGCCTATGTCGACTACCTTTCGAGCCTGGCCAAGTCTTTTGTGGACTGTTTGGCAGCGGAATAAAAAATATTTCACCCGGGGGGCTTCCCAAGGTAAAAAACCGTCTATATAATTCGCCCCACTTTCGTCGCAGATGTGGTGGAATTGGTAGACACGCTAGCTTCAGGTGCTAGTGCTCGAAAGGGCGTGGGAGTTCGAGTCTCCCCATCTGCACCACTCAATGGCCAGTCCTTGAGCGGTGCAGCATGCGAACCACGAAAGTTGAAAAGACTGTAAAAAGAGCGTGCTCTCGATAAAAAGCACAACCGATGCAGATGTGGTGGAATTGGTAGACACGCTAGCTTCAGGTGCTAGTGCTCGAAAGGGCGTGGGAGTTCGAGTCTCCCCATCTGCACCACTTGTCCCCGGATAAATCCGGCAAGTGGTGCAGAACTTCGGTTATTATCTTCGTATTACCGCTTGAAAAATCCCCTCCGTACTTCCTGTTGCATCAGTACTCTCGTTATTCGCAAGCTTGTTCCTTGTTCCTTGTTCCTTGTTCCTTTGCTTCGCCTATATCCCTTCCCCGCCTATAAGTTATCCGGTAAGTTTCCGCGCTATCGTTTCTGTTAACTTATGGCTTATTGTTAAACACATGAATACAAAGCAGCTCACGGCCTTTCGGACCATTATGCAGACCGGCTCCATGAGTGATGCGGCGCGGCGTCTTGAGGTGTCACAGCCTGCCATCTCGCGGCTGATACGGGACCTGGAGCTGGATCTGGGCTTCAGTCTGTTCGAGCGACGCAACAGCCGGGTTTACGCAACGGCGGCGGCGCGATCCTTTTATCGCCAGGTGCAGTATCACTTCAATGGCCTGGAGCGTCTTGCGCAATCGGCGGATCAGATTCGCCAGATGAAAAGTGGCAGCCTGCGCATTGGTGCCATTGGGGCTCTGGCCCAGACGGTGTTGCCGGCCATTATTGCGGGCTTTCGCAGAGGGAGGGATGACCTGGCCATCAGCCTGGGGGCCCATGAAACCGATGAGTTGCTGCCCCGGGTTGCCGGTCATCAGTTCGATATTGCGCTGGTGGAGCTGCCGGCTGACACCACAATGGTGCAGCCGGGGCCTGCCTATCGCACCGAGCGGGTCTGTATCGCGCCGGCGGGCCATGCCTTTGGCAACTGCTCCGCCGTGCGTGTCGAGGACCTCGAGCGTGAGCCCTTCATTGCGGTTGGCACTGCCGAGTCTCCCTGGTATCAGGGCACGGAACGACTGTTGCGGGACTGCCTGGTGCGCCCCGAGGAAGTGCTGACGGTGGAGCGGCCGGCGCTGGCCCCGGCCCTGGTACGTGAAGGTGTCGGTGTGGCGCTGGTGGATCCGTTCAGTGCCCTGCTGTTGCCGCAGGATCAAGGCCTGACCAGGCCTTTTGAGCCGACGTTGCCCTACTGTATCGGGTTTGTGCAACCGCTGGGCCATGAGCAAACGCAACTGGAGCGGGCTTTTATCGACAGCTTCGAAGCCGGTGTCGGGCGTTCAGTCTTGCTGCAACCGATCGAACCCGAGGAAGCAGAACTGGTCTGAGGTGGTGGTTGTACGCTGCAGTGGCGGGTAATCCGTTTATTGTGCGCTTGCGTAAAGAAAGGTTAAGCACACTGCGTCACAGTGCAGAATCCCTTATGCTAACGACACTGTTACCCTTTGTTTGCAGGAGATACGGCGCGCGTGTTGAAGTCCAGTCCCCCCTTGTTGTATCCCGGTCTGCTGGCGCTGTTGCTGGCCGGCTGCGGCAGCACAGCCCCGCGTACCGAGATGTTGCCACCGGAACTGCCTGAGCAATGGCAGAGTGCTGATGTCCAAAGCGCCGAGCCAGCCCCTGGCTGGCTGCAGGCGTTGAACGATGAAGCGCTTGAGGCACTGGTGCAGGAGGGCCTGAGCGGCAGTTACAGTCTGGCCGAGCAGCGTGCGCTGGTTCGCCAGGCAGAACAGAGCCTGGTGATAGCAGGGGCGCCGCTCTATCCGGAGCTGGATCTCGATTTTGATGCCGACCGCTCCGGCAGTGGCAGCGGCAATGCTGCGTCCGGGTTTGATGCTGGCGTGAGCCTGGAGTGGGAGCTGGATCTTTGGGGCAAGCTGAGCGACAGCGAGCGCCAGGCGAATCTGACGCTGGCGGCGCGCCAGGCAGAGCTTGAATCGGCGCGGCTGGGACTGGTCAGCGATCTGGCCCTTGCCTGGTTTGAGCTTCAGGCCGTGGAGCAGCGTTTGGCGCTGTTCAGCCGACGGCTGAGCAACCTTGAACAGAATCTGGAAATTATCGAGTCCGGCTATCGGCTGGGGCTGGGCAGCGCGCTGGATGTGTATCTGGCACGCAATGATGTTCAGAGTGAGCAAGCCCGGGTTGAGGCGCAGCGCCAGTTGCGTATTGAGGCGGTACAGGCACTGCAGCTCCTGCTGGGGCGCTATCCCGATGGTCGCTGGACCGCGATGGCTGCCCTGCCGGTACTGGATGCACCGCTGCCGGCCGGTGTGCCCGGCACACTGCTCCGGCGTCGTCCCGATCTGGCTTCGGCCTGGATGGAGCTGCTGGCTGCCGATGCCGCCCGTGCTGTTGCGCACAAGGAGCGCTTTCCGGGGTTCAGCATCAGTGCGAGCCTGGGAGACAGCGCCAGTCGTCTGCCGGACCTGCTCAGTGGCAGCCTGGCCTGGTCGCTGGCCGGTGGGCTGACGCAGCCGCTGTTCAATGCCGGCCGCCTCAAGGCGGCCGAAGCCCAGGCCCAGGCGCGGGTCGAGGAGCTTGAGCAGCAGTACCTGGGGCTGGTCTTCAGTGCCTTTGCCGAGGTTGAGACCACGCTGAGCCGTGCCGGTGCGTTGCAGCAGCAGTATGAGCAGTATTTGCAGGCCGAGCGTACAGCGTTGCTGGCTGAGGAGCTGTCCTTCGCGCAGTATCGCAAGGGGCTGGTGGAGTACAGCACCGTGCTGGAAGCTCAGCGGCGCTCGCTGGATGCCCAGAGCACCGTCATCGGGCTGCGGGCCGATCTGCTGACCAACCGCGTGGCCTTGTACCGTGCCCTTGGGGGTGATTTCGCCCCGGCTGATGCCTCGTCTGACACCGCCGCCCCTGTGGCTGCGCTGCCCTCCATTCCGTCCGCAATCCTATCTGGCGATCAAGACGCATGATCAGAAAAATTCTTCCCCTTGTCATCTTTGCAGCCTTCGTGGCCGCCGCGGCATTGATAATGCTCAATCGACCGCAGGCCAGTCGTAACAGCAGCCCGCCGGTACCCAGTGTGCGTGTCGAGGTACAGGTACTGCAACCCCGGGACTACCAGGTTCGCCTGCAAAGTTATGGCGTAGTTCGCCCGCGCACCCAAAGCTCGCTGTTGCCCCAGGTGGCCGGAGAAATCCTGGAAATCGGCGCGGACTTCCGTGAAGGCGGCTTCTTTGAGAAGGGGGATCTGCTGCTGCGCATCGATGCCAGAGATTACGAGGCGGCACTGGCCACGGCGCAGGCCAACCTGGCCCAGGCCGAACAGGCACTGCAGGAAGAGCAGGCCCAGGCAGAGCAGGCGATACAGGACTGGCGCCGGCTGGGGAATAGCGAGGCGCCGCCGGCGCTGGTGTCACGCCAGCCACAGCTGGTCGCCGCCAGAGCCAGTATGGCCTCGGCGCAGGCCGCGGTGCGTCAGGCGCAGCTGAATCTGGAAAGGACCCGCATTGTTGCGCCCTTTGCCGGACGGATTCTGTCCAAATCGGTGGATGTTGGTCAGCTGGTCAGCAGCAGTACCACCCTGGCGGAAATCTACGCCATCGATTATGTCGAGGTGCGGCTGCCGCTGAAGAACCAGGATCTGGAGTATATTCGCCTGCCTGAAGCCTACCGCTTCGACAACGCGCCAGAGCAGGCGCTGCCGGCGGTTACGCTGCACTCTACCCTGGCCGGAAGCCAGCGCTGGCAGGGAACCATTGTGCGTACCGAAGGCGCCATTGATAGCAGCAGTCAGCAGCTGCATGTGGTGGCTGTGATAGATGACCCCTACGGTCTCAAGGCCCAGGGTCGCCAGCCCCTGAAGATCAATCAGTATGTCAGCGCGCAGATTGAGGGTCGGCTGTTGCCCGCAGTTCTGGTGATTCCCAACAGTACCCTTTACCAGGGCAGCTATGTCTACCTGGTGGATGAGGGGCTGTTGCGGCGCCAGGAGGTCGAAGTGCTGTGGCAGAACGATACTGAAGCACTGGTGGGCACCGGGCTCAAGGCAGGTGACCAGCTGGTGACGACGGCTCTGGGCCAGGTCAGCAGTGGCACCCGTGTGCAGGTCTCGAATGGTGCCCAGGCGAATGGCTCTGAAGCTGATGCCGCGCCACGGCCCGGCAAGCGGGACGGCAAGGGTAGCGAATCATGATCGCCTGGTTTGCCCGTAACCATGTTGCCGCCAACCTGCTGATGGTGACCATTCTGTTCGGCGGCATCATGTCGCTGAGCAACCGCATTCCGCTGGAAGTGTTTCCGTCCTTTGTGGCTGATGTGGTGAGTGTGTCGGTGTCGCTGCGCGGCGCTACACCCGAGGATGTGGAACAGGGCGTGACGGTGCGCATTGAGGAAGCCATCCAGGACCTGGAAGGTATCGAGCAGATCAGTAGCCGCTCCGCGGAAGGGGCGGCCTCGATCGATATCGAGATCGACAGCGATTACGATCCGCGCGAGCTGCTGGCTGATATCAAGAGCCGTGTCGATGGCATCAATACCCTGCCCACGGACGCGGATCAGCCGGTGATCAGCCTGGCGACGCGCAAGCGTGAGGTGCTGTCGGTGACGGTATCGGGGGATTTTTCCGAGCGCGAGATCAA
>JBFGZM010000004.1:0-27978 GCA_041586815.1 Marinobacterium sp.
CTGTTTAATAGCGGCCAATCATACTGACCCCTTCTTATAACTCTAAATACTTATTAGAAATTTTGTTATAACCAAAACGAAGCACCGAAGGCCTGGCTGTACACAAGCTCTTATTCCATAAAAGAATAAGAGAAGTTTAATATATTCTTTTTTATTGTATGCACAATACTGCGATAATGCACCGCATCATCGGTTAACAGCCGTTTGGCCGCCACGGGCGCCTAACGGTCGTCTCAACACAGGTTAAGGAAGGGCTCGATCCATGAATCAGTTGCCGGAACACCGTCTGACACATTTAAGACAGCTGGAAGCCGAGAGCATCCACATCATCCGGGAAGTGGCCGCGAGCTTTAACAACCCCGTCATGCTGTACTCCGTGGGCAAGGACTCTTCCGTCATGCTGCATCTGGCGCGCAAGGCGTTCTACCCGGGCAAGCCGCCATTTCCGCTGATGCACGTGGACACCACCTGGAAGTTTCGCGAAATGATAGCCTTTCGCGACCAGATGGCGGAAAAGGCCGGTATGGACCTGATTGTGCACATCAACCCCGAGGGCGTTGAGATGGGTATCAGCCCCTTCGTGCACGGCTCCAAAACCCACACCGACGTCATGAAAACCCAGGGCCTGAAACAGGCACTGGACAAGTACAAGTTTGATGCCGCCTTCGGTGGTGCGCGCCGTGACGAAGAAAAGTCCCGCGCCAAGGAACGCGTTTTCTCGTTCCGTGACAAGCACCACCGCTGGGACCCGAAAAACCAGCGCCCTGAACTCTGGAACACCTTCAACACCCGCATCGACAAGGGTGAGAGCATCCGTGTGTTCCCGCTGTCCAACTGGACCGAACTGGATATCTGGCAGTACATCTACCTCGAGCAGATCGAGATCGTGCCGCTTTACTACTCCGCGCTGCGTCCGGTGGTCGAGCGCGACGGCATGCAGATCATGGTGGACGACGACCGTCTGCCGCTGGAGCCGGGTGAAGAACCGGTCATGAAGAAAGTGCGCTTCCGTACGCTGGGCTGCTACCCGCTGACCGGCGCCGTCGAGTCCGAAGCCGACACCCTGCCGGAAATCATCCAGGAGATGCTGCTGACGACGACCTCCGAGCGCCAGGGGCGCGCCATTGATCATGACGGCGCAGGTTCCATGGAACAGAAAAAGATCGAAGGCTACTTCTGAGCAGCACCCGGGGCCGCGACTTCGTTGACCACGACGACGCAGGCTCCATGAAACAGAAAAAGATCGAAGGCTACTTCTGAGCAGCACCCGGGGCCTCGCCAACACTTGCGCCACTGCGCGAGCCCCGGGCACAACATCCGATACGACACCAGGACGCTGGTGCCGCGGCCAGGCCGCCGGCAGCGTCAAGCTTGGAGCTAACAAATGAGTCACCAAAGCGACCTGATTGCCACTGACATCCAGGAATACCTGTCCCAGCACGAAAACAAGGAGCTGCTGCGGTTCCTGACCTGCGGCAGCGTGGACGACGGCAAATCCACCCTGATCGGCCGCCTGCTGCACGATTCCAAAATGATCTATGAAGATCAGCTGGCTGCCATCACCGCCGACAGCAAGAAATCCGGCACCACCGGAGATGAGATCGACCTCGCACTGCTGGTTGACGGCCTGCAGGCCGAGCGCGAGCAGGGCATCACCATTGATGTGGCCTACCGCTACTTCTCGACCTCCAGGCGCAAATTCATCATTGCCGACACCCCGGGACACGAACAGTACACCCGCAACATGGCCACCGGCGCGTCCACCTGTGACCTGGCCATCATTTTGATCGACGCCCGTCACGGCGTGCAGGTGCAAACCAAGCGTCACAGCTTTATTGTCTCCCTGCTGGGCATCAAGCACACCATCGTTGCCATCAACAAGATGGACCTGGTGGACTTCAGCGAAGAGCGTTTCGAACAGATCAAGGCCGATTACCTGGAGTTCGCCAAAGAGCTGAACCTGCCGGACCTGAAATTCGTACCGCTGTCCGCCCTCAAGGGTGACAACGTGGTTAGCGCGTCTGAGAAATCCCCCTGGTACAAGGGCGAACCCCTGATGAGTCTGCTGGAGTCGGTCGAGCTTGCCAGCGATGCCAACTTCGACGAGCTCCGCTTCCCGGTACAGTACGTGAACCGTCCGCACCTGGATTTTCGTGGCTACTGCGGCACCCTGAGCTCCGGCATCGTGCGCCCGGGCGATGCCGTCACCGTGCTGCCCTCCGGCAAGTCGAGCCGCGTCAAGTCCATCGTCACCTTCGATGGCGACCTGACCGAAGCCTACCCGCCGATGTCTGTGACCCTGACACTGGAAGATGAAATCGACATCTCCCGCGGCGACATCCTGGTTCACAGCGACAAGGTGCCCGACGTCAGCAGCCGCTTCGACGCCATGGTGGTCTGGATGGCCGAAGCCGCGCTTGTCCCGGGCCGCACCTATGACGTCAAGCTCGCCACCCAGACCGTGGCAGGCAGCGTGAGCCATATTCGTCACCGCATCGACGTCAATACCCACGAGCAGATTCCGGCCACCACCCTGAGCCTGAACGAAATCGCCCGCTGTGAACTGAACATCGAACGCGCCATCATCGCCGATGACTATCGCGACCATCGCGGCACCGGTTCCTTCATCATTGTCGATCGTCTGAGCAACGCCACTGTGGCCGCCGGCATGATCATCAATGAAGGCGATCAGGCACAGCTGAGCGATATCGACACCATCAGTGCCGAATCTCTGGTGAGCCGCAGTGACAAGGAGCGCCGATACGGCCAGCGTGCCGGTATCATCAGCGTCAGCGGCGGCGACGAATCGGCCCGCGACCAGTTGCTGTACAGCACCGAGAAGCGCCTGTTCGATGCCGGTCGCGCCGTGGCGGTACTGACGCAGCGCAACCTGCCGGCTGCACTGCAGACAAAGATTGCCGACACAGCGGCCGTGCTGGCTGACAACGGCCTGGTGGTGCTGGTCGACAGTGACATCACACTGCCGGGTGCGCTGAGCGTCAACCTGGACGGCCAGGCAGGCGACCTGCGCCTGAACAGTGCCGCTCAGAGCCCGCAGGAGCAGGTAAAAGCACTGCTGGCACTGCTCAAGGCGCACGCGCTGGCGTAACCTCCGCCAGCGCCGACCTGCCATTATGGCGCCCTCGGGCCCGGCACAGACCCCTGTGACCGGGCCCGAGGCGTTAATAAGACCGCTTAATCCGGACTCAAGCCTGTACCCGGACGGGGTCATTCCGGTAAAATTTGGCGCTCGTTTTCGACCGGGTCCGGGTTGTCGGTACTTTTACGCATAAAAACCCCGGTAAATTTTCTGGCGGGTGTGCCGTGCAACAGCGCACCCTTGAGCGGCCACACAGGCCGCGCCCCACGCAACTTGAGCATCGCGATGACGGAATTTCTGCTTATTCTGATCAGCACCGTGCTGGTGAATAACTTCGTACTGGTGCAGTTTCTTGGCCTGTGCCCCTTCATGGGCGTATCAAACAAGCTGGAAACGGCCATGGGCATGTCCCTGGCGACCACCTTCGTACTGACGCTGTCATCCCTGTGCAGCTATCTGGTCTACACCTACCTGCTGGCACCGCTGGAGATGGCCTTCCTCAAGACCATCGCCTTCATCCTGGTCATCGCCGTGGTGGTGCAGTTCACCGAAATGGTGGTGCGCAAGACCAGCCCGTTGCTGTACCGGGTGCTGGGTATCTTCCTGCCCCTGATCACCACCAACTGCGCCGTGCTTGGCGTGGCGCTGCTCAACATCAAGAAGATGAACGGCTTCATGGAATCCATTGTCTACGGCTTTGGCGCCGCCGTGGGCTTTTCCCTGGCCCTGATCCTGTTTTCAGCGATTCGCGAGCGCGTCGCCGTGGCCGATGTTCCCACCCCCTTTCGCGGTGCGGCCATCGGCATGGTCACCGCCGGGTTGATGTCACTGGCTTTCATGGGCTTCACCGGCCTGGTGTCATTCTGAGCGGAGAGTACGCATGAGCGCAGTAATCATTGCCATCCTGGTCCTGCTCGGACTCGCCGTGGTGTTCGGCATCGTGCTGGGGTTTGCCTCGGTCCGTTTCAAGGTTGAAGGCAACCCCATCGTCGACCAGATTGACGCCCTGTTGCCCCAGACCCAGTGTGGCCAGTGCGGCTACCCGGGCTGCCGCCCCTACGCCGAAGCCATCGCCGGCGGCGACACCATCAACAAGTGCCCGCCCGGTGGCCAGTCCACCATCGAGGCCCTGGCTGACCTGCTGGATGTCGAAGCGATCCCGCTGGATGACGAGCATGGCGAAGAAAAGCCCCGCTCCATCGCCTATATCCGCGAGGACGAGTGCATCGGCTGCACCAAGTGCATCCAGGCCTGCCCGGTGGACGCTATCCTCGGCGCCGCCAAGCAGATGCATACCGTGATCATGTCCGAGTGCACCGGCTGTGATCTCTGTGTTGAACCCTGCCCGGTTGACTGTATCGACATGATCCCGATCGAAACCACCCTCAGCACCTGGAAATGGCCGACCCCCAAACCCGGTATCGAACTGATCGCCACCGACGCTGGCCGCGGCAGCGCCCAGCAGGGAGGCTTCGCCTGATGAGCCAGGTCTTTGCATTCCACGGCGGTGTACACCCGCCGGAAAACAAGCGCCAGTCGACCCGCACTCCCATCCGCCAGGCCCCCGTGCCCGCACGGCTGGTACTGCCACTGTCGCAGCATATAGGCGCGCCGGCGGAGCCCCTGATCAAGGTGGGCGACAAGATACTCAAGGGACAGCGTATCGCCGATCCCGTGGGCCGCATCAGCGCTGCGCTGCATGCCCCCACCTCCGGTACCGTCAGCGCCATCGCACCGCACCCGATCCCCCATGCTTCCGGCATGGAAGCTGCTTGCATTATTATCGACAGCGATGGCGAAGACCGCTGGATCGAGCATGAGGGTCTGGCGGACTACCGTACCCTGGGCAAGGCTGCACTGACCGACTACATCCGCAACAGCGGCATTACCGGCATGGGGGGCGCAGGCTTTCCCACCGACGTGAAACTGCACCTTGGCGACGACCATATCGTCAATACCCTGATCATCAATGCAGCCGAGTGCGAACCCTATATCACCGCCGATGACATGCTGATGCGCGAGCGCGCCGATGATATCGTCGCCGGGATCGAGATCATCGATTACCTGCTCAAGCCCAGCCATATTCTCATCGGTATCGAGGACAACAAGCCCCAGGCCGTGCGGGCACTGGAAAAGGCTCTGGCCGGCTGCAGCCTGAATATCGACCTGCGCGTGGTGCCAACCAAGTACCCGTCCGGGGGCGAAAAGCAGCTCATCAAGCTGCTGACCAACGTAGAGGTGCCCAGCGGGCACATTCCCGCCGATGTCGGCATCGTCTGTCAGAACGTCGGCACCGCCTATGCCACTGCACGGGCAGTACATCACGGCGAGCCGCTGATTTCCCGTATTGTTACCCTGACCGGCGAAGCCGTGGCCCAGCCGCAGAACTTCGAAGCCCTGATCGGTACGCCCTATGAGCTGCTGCTGCGTGCGGCACGGGTGAGCCCGAACGACCTGTACCGCCTGGTCGTTGGCGGCCCGATGATGGGTTTTAGCGTCGATAACGACCAGATCCCGGTGATCAAGACCACCAACTGCCTGATCGCCGCCTGCCCCGACGAAATGCCAGCAGCGCCGCCGGCACAGGAGTGCATTCGCTGCGGCCTGTGCGAACAGGTGTGCCCGGCCGAGCTGCTGCCCCAGCAACTGTACTGGTTCGCCAAGGGCCGCGAGCTGGACAAGGCCAAGCACCACAACCTGTTCGACTGCATCGAATGCGGCGCCTGCTCCTATGTCTGCTCCAGCGCCATTCCCCTGGTGCAGTACTACCGCAATGCCAAGGCCGAAATCCGCAGCGACGAAGCCGAGCAGCGCAAGGCTGAACACGCCCGCGTGCGCTTTGAAGCCCGCCAGGCACGCCTTGAGGCCGAGCAGGCCGAAAAGGAAGCCCGCCGCAAGGCCCGCGCCGAAGAAGCCGCCCGCAACCAGGCCGCCCGCAAGGACAAGCCCCTGGCCACCGCATCCAGTACCAGCCCAGCTCCGATTGCAGCCCCCGCCGGTGAACCCGACCTCAAGCAGCTGAAAACCGCAGCATCGGTGGCCCGCACCAAGCTCAAGCAGGCCCAGAAAGCGCTCAAGAACGCCGAAGACAAGGGACAGGAGGGCATCGACGCGCTGCGCGATACCGTTAACGCATTGAACACCAAGGCCGAAGCGGCCCAGCAGACCTACGACCAGGCCCTGAACGCCGACAGTGCCGCCAGCACCGCGCCCGATGCCAAGCAGCTCAAGACCAACGCCGCCGTGGCCCGCACCAAGCTCAAGCAGGCCGAAAAAGCCCTGGCCAGCGCCCGGGACAACGGCGGCGACGATATTGCCGCGCTGGAATCCCGCGTACGCGAACTCGAGCTGCGCGCCCGCGATGCACAGCAAGCCTATGACGCCGCCGACGCCGGTGCCCCGGGCATTGACCCGACCAAGCTCGCCGAACTCAAGGCCGACATGGAGGCCGCCAAAGCCAAGGTCGACAAGGCCCAGGCCGCACTGGAAGGCGCCATTGCCTCCAACAGCCCGGCCGTCGAGAAAATGACCGCCGGTGTCGAGAAGCTGCGTGGCAAATACCAGGAAGCCAAGGCTGCCTTTGACGCCGCCGCCAGCGCGCCAGCTGTCCCGCCCATAGTCAGCCCGACCAGGCTCGCCGAACTGAAAGCCGACATGGATGCCGCCAAGGCCAAGGTTGACAAGGCCCAGGCCGCACTGGAGGGCGCCATCGCCTCCAACAGCCCGGCGGTGGAGAAAATGACCGCCGGCGTCGAGAAGCTGCGCGGCAAATACCTGGAAGCCAAGGCTGCCCATGATGCCGCCGCCAGCGCGCCAGCTGTCCCGCCGACAGTCAGCCTGGCCAGGCTCGCCGAGCTGAAAGCCGACATGGATGCGGCCAAGGCCAAGGTCGACAAGGCCCGGGCTGCACTGGAGGGCGCCATTGCCTCCAACAGCCCGGCGGTGGAAAAAATGACCGCCGGTGTCGAGAAGCTGCGCGGCAAATACCTGGAAGCCAAGGCTGCCCATGATGCCGCCGCCGGAACCGCTACAAAAGATGTCGCTGCGGCCCCCGCAGCTCAGGCACCGGTTGATATCAAAGCACTGAAGCAGCAGGTGTCTATCATGCGCACCAAACTGAAAAAGGCCGAGAAGGCACTGCAAGAGGCCGATGCAGACGCAGCACCGCCCCTTGAAGCCGAGGTGAAGGAACTAGGCGCACGCCTGAACAGCGCCCGCGAAACCCTCAATGCTGCCGACCAGGCACGTATCGCGGCCGCCGCTGCCGCCGGTGTTGACCTCAAGCAATTGCAAGTCGATGCCGCCCTTGCCCGCGCCGAAGTCACCAAGACAGAGCGCGCACTGGGCTCCGCCGACAGCACCGCCGCCACGGAGCTTGAGCAGGCCTTGCTCCAGGCCCGCAGCCGCGCCGACGAATTAAGCAAAACGCTGAGCCGTTTTGAATAAGGACTGACTGAAAAATGGCACTGATTCGTTCCAGCTCACCCCACCTGCGCCGGGCCGGCAGCACCGCTCACCTGATGCGCCTGCTGCTGATCGCGACCCTGCCGGGCCTGGCGGCCATGACATTCTTTTTCGGCTGGGGCACCCTGCTGCAGATTGGCTGGGCCATGCTGCTGGCGCTCGGATTCGAGGCCGCCGTCATGAAACTGCGCGGCCGCCCCGCCGGTTTCTACCTGCGTGATTACAGCGCCCTGGTAACGGCGATACTGCTGGGGCTGGCTCTGCCGCCTTTCGCGCCCTGGTGGCTTATGTTGGTGGGTGTTTTCGTCGCCATCATCATTGCCAAGCACCTGTATGGCGGCATGGGCAACAATCCGTTCAATCCGGCGATGGTGGCCTATGCCCTGCTGCTGGTCTCCTTTCCCGTCGAGATGACCCGCTGGACCGCCCCCTTCGTACTTCAGGGCGAGGATGGCTGGCACGTGCTCGGTTTTTTCGACACCTTCAAGGTCATTGTCGGCGCTCTGGAACACAACACTCTGGATGCCTTTACCTCGGCCACGCCGCTGGATGAATTGCGCCACCGCGGCGGCCTGACCACCGAAGAAGCCTTTCGCAACTCTCACGTACTGGCCAACGGCGCAGGTGCCTGGCACGCCGTGAGCGCAGCCTACTTCATGGGTGGTGTTTTCCTGCTGTACCGCAAGGTCTTCACCTGGCACACCCCCGTGGCGATGCTCGGCAGCCTGGCCGTATTGTCGACGCTGTTTTACATGTTCTCGCCCGATACTTACGCCGATCCGTTCTTCCACCTGACCATGGGTGCCACCATGCTCGGCGCCTTTTTTATCGCCACGGATCCCGTTACGGCCGCCACCAGCAACCGCGGCAAACTCTATTACGGAGCCGGTATCGGCCTGCTGATTTTCATTATCCGAACCTGGGGCAGCTACCCCGACGCCGTGGCCTTCGCCGTGCTGCTGATGAACCTCTGCGCCCCCTTTATCGATCAGTACACCCAGCCCCGCACCTACGGCCATGCCAAAGCCAAGCGCGGCCAGAAGGAGAGCACCTGATGCAAATGCTCAGCGCCATCAGCCGCAGCACCACCGGCATTGCCATATTTGCCGTAGTTACCGCCGGCCTGATCGCCATCACCCAGGTCAGCACGGCCGATCGCATCAAGCAAAACGAACGGGAGCAGCAGGCCCGGGCACTCTATGAAATAGTTCCCCGCGAAGGACTGGACAGCGACCTGCTGGAAAACGGTGTCGAGTTTGTCGCCCCCGACCTGCTCGGCCACGACAGGCCCGAAACCGCCTACCGCGCCATGCGTAACGGCGAAGCCGTGATGGTCATCATGCCCGTGATTGCCCCCGACGGTTACACCGGCGAAATCAGTATGATCGTGGGTATCAACAGCGATGCCAGCGTCGCCGGCGTGCGAGTACTGGCCCACAAGGAAACACCGGGGCTGGGAGACAAGGTGGATATCAAGAAGTCTCGCTGGGTGCTGGGCTTTGCCAACCAGACAAAAACCGAGCAGGATCCCAGCTGGGGCGTACGCAAGGATGGCGGACGTTTTGACCAGTTCACCGGTGCCACCATCACGCCCCGTGCAGTGGTCAATGCCGTGGGACGCAGCGTGGATTATTTTCGGCTGCACCGCGGCGAACTGCTCGGCCTGAGTGAAGACGCGCAACAGGAGACCCCTGACAATGGCTGATTACCGCAAGATTACCCTCGATGGTCTCTGGCACAATAACCCTGCCCTGGTGCAGCTGCTGGGCCTGTGTCCGCTGCTGGCCGTGACCGGCTCCGTCGTCAACGCCATTGGTCTTGGCATTGCCAGCACCCTGGTGCTGCTCGGTTCCAACCTCACCGTGTCGCTGTTTCGCCACTTCGTGCCGGACGCCGTTCGCCTGCCGATCTTCGTCATGATCATCGCTTCCTTCGTGACCTCGATCGAGCTGCTGATGCAGGCCTTCACCTACGAGCTATACCAGATTCTGGGCATCTTTATCCCCCTTATCGTGACCAACTGCGCCATCATGGGGCGCGCCGACGCCTTTGCCTGCAAGAACCCCGTGGGCGCCTCGGTACTCGATGGTCTGATGATGGGTATCGGCTTTACCGCGGTGCTGATGATCCTTGGCGCCATGCGCGAAGTTCTCGGGCTTGGCACGCTGTTCGCCGATATGCAGCTGCTCTTCGGCCCCATGGCGGAAGGCTGGAAAATCACCCTGATTGGCGACTACTCGGGCTTCCTGTTTGCCATTTTGCCACCGGGCGCTTTCGTTGGCATGGGGCTGCTGATCGCCATAAAAAACATTGTGGACGCCAAACTGGAAGCGCGCCGCAAGGCCCGCACGCCCAAGGGCGACGGCGGCAGCCGGCGCGTACGTGTTACCGGCACCATCAACTAGACAGGCAACAAGACCATGAACGCGGCAAAGCGGCTGGAGATTTTCACCCGTCTGCGTGACGATAACCCGCATCCGGTAACCGAGCTGGAATACAGCTCGCCGTTCGAACTGCTGGTGGCCGTTACGCTCTCGGCCCAGGCCACGGACGTCGGCGTCAACAAGGCGACACGCAAACTGTTTCCGATCGCCAACACCCCCGAAGCCATCCTGGCGCTGGGAGTCGAGGGTCTCAAGCACTACATCAAGACCATCGGGCTCTACAACAGCAAGGCCGAAAACGTGATCAAGGCCTGCCGCATGCTGGTTGAGCTGCATGGCTCCGAGGTACCTCAGACTCGCGAGGCGCTTGAAGCCCTGCCGGGCGTGGGTCGCAAGACCGCCAACGTGGTGCTCAATACCGCCTTCGGCCAGCCTGTCATGGCGGTAGATACGCATATCTTTCGCGTCTCCAACCGTACCGGCATCGCGTCGGGCAAGACAGTGCTGGATGTCGAGAAAAAGCTGATGCGCTTTATCCCCAAAGAGTTCCTGCTGGATGCCCACCACTGGCTGATCCTGCATGGACGCTACGTCTGCATTGCCCGCAAGCCCCGCTGCATGTCCTGCATGATCGAGGACCTGTGCGACTACAGGCACAAGACCGACGGCGTCTGACACAATCTCCACACTGCCCTGCCGGTCGGCCAGGATTCGGCTTTACTGTCCTATCTATCGCGGCCTGGCTGCTCAAGACGGGCCAAGGCTCAGCCCTCTGCTCTGGCAATCATGGATACCCGCCCCACCCACAGCGTTGCCGAGCACCCTGCGCCTCCAGTCAGGCCCGCTACAGCCAGCCCCGTGCCAAACGACAGCTGACAACAACCCCAGGCTGATCACTGCTGATACAACACACCAAAAAAGACTGAACAAAAAACAGCCAATTCAACTTGAAAAATCGCCAAAGATGACCAGCTACACGATTGACCAGATGGTCAGCTTGTGTCTGTTTGATTGAAGAATGTTGATAATTCAGTTACCCCCACTTTCTGTGGATAAAACTGTTTGTAACATTTGGGCAGATGCCCCAAGGCCCCACCATTAAAGGGCTTAACTTAGATTGTTCAAAAAACAACCACCTATGAATTTCCCTTAAAAATCATATATTTACAAGAGTCAATTAGGGTATTGGAGTATTTTGCCAAAGCGAACCAACAGCCATAAACAGGCATCTTACAGGTGTGGATGATCAACAGAGTTACGGCCTGTCAAGGCTGTTTTCAGTGCTCTTTTTCATGCCTGCCACTTGTTCTTTATTCATCTTTCTGAAAATCGACACCTAAGTCGCCCCTGCCGTGGACAACCTTAAAAACAGACACTGATCTGTGGGTAACTTTCATTGAGTCAGGTCGCTGCGCTAAAGGGCACCTTTAAAATCATGCAGGCTAGCGACCTGTTAAAATATTTCACGCCTGCCCCTCGAGCCAGGCGGGCAGCGGCAGGCCCCGCCCACGCAGGAATGACGGATTAAACAGCTTGCTCTGGTAGCGAGAGCCAACATCACACAAGACCGTCACCACGGTATGACCCGGCCCAAGGCTGCGGGCAACCCGGATGGCACCGGCCACATTGATACCGCTGGAGCCCCCCAGGCAGAGCCCTTCATACTGCAAAAGGTCATACAGCACCGGCAAGGCCTCGCTGTCACTGATTTCGAGCGCGTCATCCACCACCAGTCCTTCAAGATTTGCGGTGATACGGCTCTGGCCAATCCCCTCCATCACCGACGAGCCCTGGGCACGCAACTCGCCCTCGCGATAATAATGACAGAGCGAGGCGCCCTCGGCGTCCGACAGCACAATGCTCACGCGCCTGTCCTGTTCGCGCAGCGCCCGGGCCACACCTGCCAGGGTGCCCCCCGTACCGACCGCACAACAGAACGCATCCAGCTGACCGCCGCACTGGCGCCAGATTTCGGCGCCGGTGGTTTGGTAATGAATTTCTCGATTCGCGGTATTGTCGAACTGGTTGGCCCAGATGGCGCTGTGACCCTGCTGTTGCAGCTTTGTCGCAATACGGCCCGAGACCCGGGTGTAGTGATTTTCGTCGGCATAGGGGACCGCCGGCACCAGACGCAAATCTGCGCCATACAGCCGCAACAGGTCCTTCTTCTCCTGGCTCTGGGTTTCCGGCATCACGATGATGGTTCGATACCCCAGCGCATTGGCCACCAGACAAAGGCCGATACCGGTATTCCCCGCTGTTCCCTCCACGACAGTGCCACCGGGCTCGAGCAGCCCCCTGCGCTCGGCATCGCGGATGATGCCAAGCGCCGTGCGGTCCTTGACCGAACCGCCGGGGTTCAGGAACTCGGCCTTGCCCAGAATGGTGCAACCGGTGAGTTCTGAAGCCTGACGCAACTCGATCAGCGGCGTGTTGCCAATCAGCGAGATCAGCGCGGGTTGATGTTCCAACATGACGATTCTCCGGTAAGGACGCTTGCCAAAAGTATGGCAGCTTCAGCCCCGGACAGACGTCGACAGCGACCGGTTACAACCAAAGCCACTTGCCCACACAATCTGTGCATAAGTCACTGCATAAGTATTGGGTATCAACTCCAGAGCCAGTTATTGCGGGGCCCGCAACAAATCGATCAATATCCGAACAGACAGGGATAAGTGTTTGTTTTTCAGTAAGTTATATCGAAAAAAAGTGTCAGAAATGAGCGCCGTTAGCGCCATGTCAATATTGACAGCGGGCAATCTTGAGCTGTGCAAAAGATTTTGTCTGGCCCCGCAGAAAGGGGTGATGGCAGGCCTTTGTGGCGATAGCAGCAGAAAAGTATCCCATCGCCTCACTGATAGACGAAACTGTTCCTTGCAGCCGCCAGGGCCATGCCAGCTTCGCTGGCGAAAGCCGCACTATTGAGACGGTCTCTCGATCTCGATATGCGTTTTGGGCTTGCAGCAGCAGGTGAGAATTTCATCGTCGTGCAGGTCGACCAGACTGCCCCTGGCGAACAGTCTGCCCCCTGCGACCTCAGACGGCATTCACTCCGACGGAATCTCGATCTCGATATGCGTTTTGGGCTTGCAGCAGCAGGTGAGGATTTCATCGTCGTGCAGGTCGACGAGATAGTCTTGCACCATCTCGACTTCACCGTCCAGCAACCGTACCTTGCAGCAGCCGCAGTACCCCCCCCTGCAACTGTAAGGCGCCGGAATCTCCTGCGCCTCCAGTGCGTCCAGCAACGAAAACTCGTACTGAAAGTAGAAGGTATGGTAGTTGCTGACCTTGATACGCGGAATCCCGGCCATGGTGCGCTCCTTGTTTGCAGGCATTACGCGGTTAGAAGTCAAAGTCGTCGAAATCGCCGTCTCCCACCTCATTGTCGATCTGGCCCACCAGATAGGAGCTGATCTCCGACTCCTGCGGCGCGACCTGCACGTTGTCGCTCACCAGCCAGGCATTCATCCAGGGCAGCGGGTTTTGCTTGGTCGGGAACAGCTCGTCAAAGCCCAGCGCCTTCATGCGCACATTGGTGATGTACTCGACGTAGTCGCTGAGGATCTTGGCATTCAGGCCGATCATGGAACCGTCACGGAACAGGTACTGCGCCCAGTCTTTTTCCTGCTGCGCCGCTTCCGCGAAAATCTTGATCGCCTCTTCCCGGCACTCCTTCGCCACTTCCTTCATTTCGGGATCGTCGGCACCGTTAGCCATCAGGTTCAGCATGTGCTGGGTACCGGTCAGGTGCAGGGCTTCATCCCGCGCGATCAGCTTGATGATCTTGGCGTTACCTTCCATGATCGCCCGCTCGGCAAAGGCGAAGGAGCAGGCAAAGCTGACGTAGAAGCGAATGGCTTCCAGCACGTTGACCGAGACCAGCGTCAGATACAGGGTACGCTTGAGGTTGCGCAGCGTGGCATCTACCTTCTTGCCTTTGACCTCATGCTCACCCGGACCATAGATGGCATACACCTGCACCAGGGCAATAAACTGGTCATACAGCCGGGTCACGGACTCGGCGCGTTTGACGATCTCCTGATTGGTCACGATCTGATCAAACACCAGGGAGGGTTCGGTGATGATGTTGCGGATGATATGGGTGTAGGAGCGGCTGTGAATGGTTTCACTGAAGGCCCAGGTCTCGAACCAGGTTTCCAGCTCCGGCAGGGACACCACCGGCAGGAAGGCGATATTGGGCGAACGTCCCTGCACGGAATCCAGCAGCGTCTGGTATTTCAGGTTGCTGAGGAAGATATGCTTTTCATGCTCCGGCATCGCCATGAAGTCCTTGCGGTCGGTCGACAGGTCGACTTCCTCGGGACGCCAGAAAAACGACAGCTGCTTCTCGATCAGCTTTTCGAAGATGGGAAACTTCTGCTTGTCGTAACGGGCAACGTTGACACTGCGGCCGAAGAACATCGGTTCGAGCGTGGCATCATGAGTAGACGGATTGAACGTGGAGTAAGCCATTAATTCCTGAAAGCTCCGAAAGAACTGCAACCGGGCAGGCCAGAGCCACCGTCAGGGCGACGGCGGCCAGGCCCTGTATCTCTGAGCGCTGTTGTTACAGCTTGCAGGCACCGCCTTCACAGCCATCGTCCTGGCCGTCGGAGGCACCGTCACGGGTGTTGTGGTAGTACAGCGTCTTGACGCCGTATTTGTACGCGGTGAGCAGGTCCTTGAGCAGCTGCTTCATCGGCACCTTGTCGCCCGGGAACTTGCTGGGGTCATAGTTGGTGTTCGACGAAATCGCCTGATCGACGAATTTCTGCATGATGCCCACCAGCTGCAGGTAACCTTCGTTGTTCGGGATGCTCCAGAGCAGTTCGTACTGCTGCTTGAGTTCCAGGTACTCCGGTACCACCTGCTTCATGATACCGTCCTTGCTTGCCTTCACCGACACAAAGCCACGGGGCGGCTCGATACCGTTGGTGGAGTTGGTGATCTGCGAGGAGGTTTCGCAGGGCATCAGCGCGGTCAGGGTACTGTTGCGCAGGCCAAATTCCTTGATGTCCTCGCGCAGTGTTTCCCAGAAGTAGTGCAGCGGCTCGTCGCAGAACTCGTCGACCTCGCGCTTGTAGGTATCGATCGGCAGCAGCCCCTTGGCATAGTTCGTCTCGTCGAATTTCGGGCAGGCGCCCCGCTCCTTGGCCAGCTGGTTGGAGGCCTTGAGCAGGTAGTACTGAATCGCCTCGAAGGTGCGATGCACCAGACCATTGGCCGAGCCGTCGGAGTAGCGCACGCCGTTCTTGGCCAGGTAGTAGGCAAAGTTGGTCACGCCCACACCCAGGGTACGACGCCAGTTGGTGGCATTGTGAGCCGCCAGAATCGGGTAGTCCTGGTAATCCAGCAGGTTATCCAGTGCACGCACGATCAGGTCGGACAGGTTTTCCAGTTCGTCGAGATTTGCCAGGGCACCGAGGTTGAACGCCGACAGGGTACACAGGGCGATTTCACCGTCCGGATCGTTCACATCACGCAGCGGCTTGGTGGGCAGCGCGATTTCCAGGCAAAGGTTGGACTGCTTGACGGGCGCAACCTTGGGATCGAACGGACTGTGAGTGTTGCAGTGGTCCACGTTCTGAATGTAGATACGGCCGGTGGAGGCACGCTCCGATGCCAGCAGGCCAAACAGCTCTACTGCCTTGATGGTCTTCTTGCGGATGGCAGGATCCTGTTCGTACTGCACGTACAGACGCTCAAACTCGGCCTGGTCGGCGAAGAAGGCATCGTACAGGCCCGGCACGTCGTGCGGGCTGAACAGAGTCAGGTTTTCACCCTTGATCAGGCGCTGGTACATCAGCTTGTTCAGCTGCACGCCATAGTCGATATGGCGCACGCGGTTTTCTTCCACGCCGCGGTTGTTCTTCAGTACCAGCAGGGACTCCACTTCCAGGTGCCAGAGCGGGTAGAACAGTGTTGCCGCACCGCCACGCACTCCGCCCTGGGAGCAGGACTTCACCGCTGTCTGGAAGTGCTTGTAGAACGGGATACAGCCGGTGTGGAAAGCTTCACCGTTACGGATCGGGCTGCCAATGGCGCGGATCTGACCGGCGTTGATGCCGATGCCGGCACGCTGGGACACATACTTGACGATGGCACCGGCGGTGGCGTTGATGGAATCAAGGCTGTCATCACACTCGATCAGCACGCAGGAGCTGAACTGGCGTGTGGGGGTACGCACACCCGCCATGATGGGTGTCGGAAGGGACAGTTTGAACAGGGAGGTGGCATCGTAGAAGCGCCGCACGTAGTCCAGTCGCGTGTCCGCCGGGTAGTTGGCGAACAGGCAAGCCGCCACCAGCATGTAAAGGATCTGCGGGCTTTCGTAGATATCACCGGTTACCCGGTTCTGCACCAGGTACTTGCCTTCCAGCTGCTTGACGGCCACGTAGCTGAAATTCATGTCGCGCTCGTGTACCAGATAACCGTTCAGCGTGTCCCAGTCTTCTGCGCTGTAGTCTTCCAGCAGGTGACGGTCATAGCGCTTGCTGTCCACCATGCGGGCGACATGTTCCTGCAGGTGCGGCGGTTCGAAGGTGCCAAAGGCACGCTTGCGCAGGTGGAAGATCGCCAGGCGCGCCGCCAGGTACTGGTAGTCCGGGGCAGTTTCCGAAATCAGGTCGGCGGCCGACTTGATCAGCGTTTCGTGGATATCGGAAGTCTTGATGCCATCATAGAACTGCAGATGCGCCTTGAGTTCGACTTCGGACGGAGACACATTGTCCAGGCCCTGGGCAGCCCAGATTACGACACGGTGAATTTTCTCAAGGTCGATTGTTTCGCGTCGACCATCCCGTTTTGTCACCATCAAATCTTGCTGCATCCGTCGCCTACTCCTGGATGTTGTGTCTGTCGTCTGAGCGCCAGCTCGTCACACCAAAACCGCTGCCAATACAGCTTCAAGAAAAAAACTCGAAGGTGAATTAAGGCAACAGCAAAGCCGGTTTCACGCTGCGGGATCACCACAGGTGAAACACTACATATAGTGGACGCTGGATTAATTGGCACTAAATATAGATACAAACCGTTTTTTTTCAACTCTTGATTTAGCAAAGTATTCTGTGTAGCCGGGGCCTCCGCAGGCCCCAAAAGCCGGTACTTCGGGCGCTGTACTCAAATTGCCGAACCGGGAAATTTATGTAAAAAAACTGCTTTACAAAATGCCCAGAAAGGTTGCGCACCCACCCGTGAAACCACTGTACAAATAACGCGCAGAAATCAGGCGATCGCACAACAAACTGTGTCGAGCGAACTGTACAAATAACGTTCAACCCCTGCCCCCTGAACATGTACTGGTACCCGGTGACCCACCGTGTCAACTGTACGAAAAATACAGCCCATTACCGTTAGCCTCTGTCCACCTTGCCAGCCGACTGCGGGGTCTCGCTCCCAGGTGCTCTGAACGGGATAAGCACCAGCTGCATCAGGCCGAGCTGGTCTTCACGCTGATATTCGCGCAGGCCAATCGTCATGTCCTGGTGTCCGGCGGATGGCTGGGCACAGTAGCTGCCCAGCAACCGGTCCCACAGGGAAATGAAGAAACCGTAGTTGCTGTTGGTTTCCGCCGGAATGACCGAGTGATGTACCCGATGCATGTCCGGTGTTACCAGTAGCCACCGCAAACCCGCATCCAGTTTCCCTGGCAGGCGCAGATTGGCATGATTGAACAGCGCTGCCGCACTGAGGGTCGCCTCGAACACCAGCACCACAACAGGACTGATTCCCAGTGCCGCCACCAGGGCGACCTTGTACAGCAGTGACAGCAGAATTTCCAGCGGGTGAAATCGAAAGCCGCTGGACAGGTCGAGATCTAGATCCGTGTGATGCACCCGGTGCAGCCGCCAGAACAGGGGCACCATGTGAAACAAGCGGTGTTGCAGATAGATCGCCAGATCCAGCAGCAGGAAGCCCGCTAGCGCCCCCAGCCAGGCCGGCACGGCCGTAACATTGAATAACCCCCAGCCTTGCGCCTGCGCATACACCGCCATCCCCAGAGCCGCGGCCCCCAGGGTGAGGCGCTGCGCCAGAATATCGATCCCCAGCAGACCCAGGTTGATACCCCAGCGCCGCACCCGCGTCTGGCGGCGAACACGCCTGGGCCAGGCATGCTCGCATAGCGCCACCAGTACAAAGACCGTCACAAAAATCGTTAGCCGCAGGGCCGTTTCGGACATCCGGTTCTCTCCGCAAAGTAAAAGATGAGTGCCCGTCGGGAAAAGACCGACAGGCCAGGCCAGCGCCGTGCCAAAAAATGATTTCTGCCGGCAATAGTACCGGTCGTCGACGATGCTCCCCCTGTGAAGACCCCAACACTGAAGCCATCGTTCAATATGCGTACACCTGAACGTACAACCGCACTACCCTGTTCAGCAAACACCAGCGGCTTTCGACCAGGTTCGATTGCTCCAGCTGCAGAATCAGCGGTACCAGGCTCTCGCGCTTTAACGGCGAAGGGGGCCGGCCAGTCGGATTGCCGGCAATGTTGCCGGCCCGGCGCAAACGCCTTAAGCTGCCCGGCAAAGGCTCGCCCCGACAGCCCCCCACATCCACTTGCACCGAGTTGCCCATGATATTTGACCTCGATACCCTGTCGCCCAATCGCCGCTACCATCTCATGACGCAGGGCCTGGTGCCCCGTCCCATCGCCTGGATACTGAGCCGTAACGACAACGGCAGTCTGAACCTGGCGCCCTTTTCATTTTTTAATGCCGTCTGCTCCGATCCACCTTTGCTGATGCTGTCGATAGGGCGCAAGGACGGCGGCGAGATCAAGGATTCGCGTCGCAATATACTCAGCAAGCGGGACTTTGTGATCCAGATACCATCCAGGCACCACGCCGCCGCCGTGACCGCCAGTGCTGCGAGCCTCGAATATGAAGAGTCCGAGCTGGCGTCGCTGGACCTGGCGCTTGCGGACTTTCCCGGCTGCGGCGTGCCCCGCATCGCCGATGCCGGCATTGCCATGCACTGCGAATTCCACGACGTGCATTACCTGGGTCCGGCCGAACAGGCGATCGTCTACGCACGGGTGCGCCAGTTCTACGTCAGCGACGACCTGATAAGCGAAAACAACGGCCGCTACAGTATCGACGCCGCTGCACTGGCTCCATTGTCCCGCCTGGGCGGCGCCCAGTATGCAGGCCTCGGTGAGCTGTTTTCCATCGCCCGGCCATCCTGAGCTCCCTCTTTGCAAACAAGCAGGCCTGAATATCCCGCCCCTGGCTAGGCACCGGGTTTGGGCCTGTGCAGCAACCAGCGCCAGCGGTTGATCAGCAGAGAAAGGAAAATCAGCGAGCAGCCGATCAGCTGTTGCAGGCTCATCTGTTCATTCAGCCAGAGCATTGCCAGCAGGGCCGTCCATACCGGCTCCAGAGTCATGATGATGGCCGCATGGCTGGCAGACGCCATGCCCTGGGCCTTGATCTGCAGGAAAAACCGCAAACTGGTAGCAATCAGGATGCTGGCCAGCAGCCAGCCAACACCCCGCCAGCTGAGCGATACTGTCCAGCTTTCGCTCAGCCCCGAGACCAGCAGGGCCATCAGGCCGACGACACCAAGCTGAATACCGGTCAGCGCCACCGGGGGAATACGCAGAGCATAGCGACTGTTGAGATTGAAATGCAGCGCCAGTATCACTGCCGCCGCGGCAAAGTAGCCATCGGAGCGCGCAAAGCTCGCGCCCGACTCCAGCGACAGGCTCCCCAGTCCGAGCGTCGCCACCAGCAACGCCACCCAGGTACTCGCCGTCGGCTGCTGGCGAAAAAACAGCCAGCCCAGCACCGGCACCAGCACGACACTCAGGCTGGAAATAAAGGCTCCGACACCCAGCTGGCTGGCATTGGACAACCCCAGTATCCAGCACAGCATGGCGAGCCCCATCACCCCACCGGTGGCGCCGGCCCGCCGCCAGTCCTGCAGCGACAACCGGCACACCTGATACCACCCCAGGCTCCCTACCAGCAGCCCCGCCAGCAAAAATCGCACCCCGATAAAACCCAGGGGAGGCATCTCGTGCAGTGCTTCATGGGAAAACATCCAGCCCATGGCCGCCAGCAATGTGACCAGCAGCATCAGCAAATCTGCCCGCAGGTTATTCGCCATCATTGAATGTACATCCCTAGCCTGCAACCCGATTGATATAGTATGCAACTGCGCCCCAGGCAGCCCAGCGGGCATGCCGAACCCGTACCCAAAGGGATCCCCGCAATGGTACCCGATCCCTTATAATGGCCCCATCGTTCAGATCACAAGAGTTTCCAGGCATGCAGTTTGAAGTAAATACTCATAATGCAGACAAACCCGCCGGTCGCATTCGGCAGCAAAACGAAAAACTGATTATCAGTGCCGCCGAGCAGGAGTTTTCCTGTCATGGGTTCAAGGGCACCAGCATGCAACGGGTCGCTGATCGTGCGGGCCTGCCCAAGGCCAATATCCACTATTATTTCAGCAACAAGCTGGGCCTTTACTACGCCGTGCTGGCCAACATTATCGACCTCTGGGACAGCACCTTCAATGAGCTCAGTGCGGAAGATGACCCGGCCATCGTCCTGCCACGCTATATCGCTGCCAAAATCGAATTTTCCCGCCAGTACCCCCTGGCGTCCCGCATCTTCGCGATGGAAATCCTGAGTGGCGGGCCGCACCTGAGCGAGTTTTTCAAACAGGACTACCGCAGCTGGTTCAAGCAGCGGGCCGCGGTGTTTGAGCGCTGGATTGCTGCCGGCAAGATGAACGCCATCGACCCGGCCCACCTTATCTTTCTGCTCTGGGGCTCCACCCAGCACTATGCCGACTTTGCCGTACAGATAGAAGCGGCTCTGGGAGAGGAATCTCTGGGGCCCGAGGTATACGAAACCGCGACAAGGACACTTACCGAGATTATCCTGCGCGGATGTGGCATACGATTTGAGAATGAAAGCGCCCAATAGTCCGCAAACGCTTGAGTCCGAAGGACTGCGCAGACGCAACAGCACACCTTAAACGGCGCCGGCGCTGACGACCTGGTTGCGCCCCTGATGCTTGGCCCGATAGAGCGCTTCATCGGCGTGGCGCAGCAACATCTCTGGTCGGGCGTCTTGGCTCGGAATGGTGCAGGCCACGCCCATACTGATGGTCACCTGCTCGCTGACCTTTGATTCGGCGTGCACAATACCCAGCGCCATAACGGCCTCGCGCATCTGCTCGGCCACCGTACAGGCATCCTGCAGCCCGATCCCCGGCAATATGATGGCAAACTCCTCGCCGCCGTAGCGGGTTACCGTATCCCCCGCCCGCCGGGCATGCAGGTCCAGCGTACCGGCCACCGCCTTCAGGCAATCGTCTCCCATCAGGTGCCCATAGCGATCATTGAAATCCTTGAAGTAGTCGATATCGCAGATAATCAGCGACAGTACCGACTGCACACGCAATGCACGGCTCCACTCTTCCGCAAAGTGCTCATCGAAATAGCGCCGGTTCGGAATTCCCGTCAGGCCATCAATGGATGAAAGCTCGTACAGTTTCTCGGCCAGGGACTCGGCACGCTGTTTTTGCGCCCGCAGCTGCTGCTCGGTACGGCTGCGTATTTCGATATCCTCGCGCAGCTGTTCATTCAGCTTGAGCACCTGACGCTGCTCCTGACGCAACTCGCGCAGCAGCTGCTCGTTCACCACTCCACTGGCGACAAAGCCCTCGAAAACATCGGCGATACGGTGAATTGAACGCAATGAGAATACGAAAAAGCCCACACAGGCGAGTCCCAGCGCGATCTTCGGCGGCTCCAGCGATATCAGCAGTACCAGCGCCAGCGGCAGCAGCGTAATCGCAGCGAAAACAAGAAACATCCGCGGTGATGCAGACGCGGTACTGACCACGCTCCCGGCCACCATGCCCGCCAGGCAGACGTAAACCAGCGCTGCTTCTGCGAAGGGCAGGCTGCTCTCGACATAAAGAGAAATCACAGTCCAGGTCAGGGCTGCGGCGACAAACCCCACTGCATGCAGACGCCGCCACAGGGCTGACTCCATGGCCTTGCCGGACGGACTTCTGCGCCAGGCAGCAAAACACAGGAACAATGCCAGACGTGACAGGATGACCAGTGCGACCACCAGCATCCAGTAAAAGTAAAAAGACTGTTCAGTAAGCCACCAGTAGTAGCCGCCAGCACAGCCGGACACAAAAGCCCCTCCGCCCAATGCAACCGGTGTTTGCTCGTGCTGAGCCTCGAGCAGCTTCCTGCGCAGATAACGGGCGTCCAGCGGACTCATTGGGAATCGACCTCCAGTCAGGTACGGGGGCAAACCTCAAGCTAAAACCTGACCATAGAACAGCGTCAGCGCCCCAGCCCCCTGTTGACCATAGACCTTTATTTGTACGACTGTCAGCTTCAGGCGACAAATTCCATGGCAACAAGTAAAGCACCACTGTCTTGACTTTCAATTACATGTATAGATAATCCATCTTTTATAACATGCTTAATATTTACATCTTAAAGGACATGACCATGCTACAACCCCATCACATCAGCACCGTTCAGGCTACGCTGCCATTGCTGGAATCCGCAGGCCCTGCACTGACGGAACACTTCTACGCCCGCATGTTCCGTGAAAACCCTGAGCTCAAGGACGTATTCAACCTCGCCCATCAAACCTCAGGCGCGCAACCTGTCGCCCTGTTCAATGCCATTCTCGCCTACGCCCGTCACCTGAATAACCCTGCGGTACTGAGCCAGGCAATAGAACGCATTGCCCAGAAACATACCGGATTTCTGATCCGTCCGGAGCAATACGTCATTGTGGGCCACCACCTGCTGGAAACCATCCGCGAGTTGGCCCCCGATGCCGCCACGCCTGAGGTATTGCATGCCTGGGAGCTGGCCTACGGACAGCTGTCACAGATATTCATTGGCCGAGAAGCCGAAATATACGACCAGGCCGCCAGCGCGGATGGCGGCTGGCGCGGCACGCGACGCTTTCGCCTGGTGAGCAAGACTGCGGAAAGCCAGCTGATTACCTCGTTTGAATTTGCCCCGGTGGATGGCAAGGCCGTCAGTACCTTCAAGCCCGGCCAGTACCTGACGCTTTCAATCAGCCACCCAAGCCTTAAACAGCACGAGTATCGCCAGTATTCCCTGTCGGATGCCCCCAACGGGCGCAGCTACCGCATCAGCGTCAAGCGTGAAACCGCCCCCGTTCCTGGGCAGGTGTCCAATTACCTGCACGACCAGCTGAACGTGAACGACGAAATCGACCTGCTGCCACCGGCCGGTGATTTCTGCCTGGAGGTGGAAAACGATACCCCCGTGGTACTGCTAAGCGCAGGCGTGGGCCTGACACCCATGCTGAGCATGTTCAACCACCTCGTCCAGGCCAACCACCTGGGCCAGGTGTACTACCTGCACGGCTGCGAAAACGGCCGCCAGCACGCCTTTGCCAATCACATCAAAGCCCAGTGTGACGTCCGCGAATCCATGCACAGCTTCACCTGGTACAAGGCACCATTGGCCACCGACCGGCCGGATCTGGCCTACCAGGCCAAAGGCATGATGGACCTGACACCCCTGCGCGCCGCACTGGAGTCAGAGAAAACCGAATATTATTTCTGCGGTCCCCTGGGGTTCATGCAAGCCGTTCACCGCCAACTGAAAGCCTGGGGAGTTGCCGACGCACGCCTGCACTATGAGGTCTTTGGCCCTCACCAGACCCTGTGAGAGCGTGCCAGTGTGCGGCCATCGGGACGCTTCGGGAGGAGTAAGGTGTGTCGTACAGAGCCGCCTGGCGGCGGCTCTGTACTGTATGACAATGAACGGACTGGACTGTCCATCGGCAGGAAAGACTGGAGAGGCCAGGCACCCGGTCAGTGCCTTCGCCAGGCGTTAGCGCGCACCGGTACTCGACTGATAAGTCTGCCATTCATCTTTCCACTGCGCATCCAGCTGCGGCAGCAAGGGACGCAACACCGCCTTGTCCGTCTCGGATACCCTGGCCACTTCCTGCGCCATCACCCCAATCTGGGCCACCCGGGTCTGGAACTGTGGCGGCATCATCGCCTGCAGCGCAGGATCCATGGTTTGCATGCTGCGAGCCAGTTCCAGGATCTGCGGGTAGGCCGCCTCTGCCTTGAGCGCGGCATAACCGATCAGTACCCGATCCCCAACCCAGCTCCAGGATTTCGCATCAACAAAACGCCCACTGCGCGCCAGCTGATCCAGCACCTGGTACTGTGCGGGCTGTTCACGCTGCAGAATATCAAGACCACGCGCATGGGGCCGGAACGCTTCACCGGACACCGGCTGCAATTCCTGGCGCAACCGCTGCCCCAGGGCAGGGTCCAGCTGGTTGGCAAAGTTCTTGAGCTGCGGCATAAGCGCGACATAGGCCTGCGCTTGCTGCGACGACAGATCCTGTGCCCGGGCCTGCGTGCCCAGCAGGCAGAGCAGCCCCAGCGCCACAGCCACCAGACCGGTAAACCCCTTGAACGAACGTTGGTACAACATGCCAGGCCACTCCAGCAGAAAATCAGCAGTATCAGGGGCGCAGTATGAATGGCGCCTGAGTCACTTGTACAGCGGATACAGGGCGCGAGCGCAGCACTGAAGTCCCCCCCCCCCGCTAGCCACAGGAACTTGTCGCCAGGCCCCTCGCATCGCATAATGCGCAGCATCAGAATATTTTTGTATACAGCCTGTCGGCGACATCCGCCGCCTATAACAGGCCCTAGACAGCGACGTTGCCAGCTTGCGTGAAACGCTGGCGGCAGTGGCGAAGGGTTCACGCCTAAAACAACCCGACCGGACCGACAGCACCCCATGGCGCTGTCGACGATCTCACTGTTTGAGGAAGTTACCATGAGCCCACGTTTATGGATCAAATCCCCGCTGGCCATCTACACCGGCACCGACCAGGATGCCCGCGGCGGCATCGTTGTCCAAGGCAGCCGCATTGTTGAACTGGTAGCCGCAGGGCAGCAACCAGCCCAACCCTGCCAAACCACGTATGATGCCAGCGAGCATGTCGTCATCCCGGGCCTGATCAACACGCACCATCACTTTTACCAGACCCTGACCCGCGCCTACCCGGATGCCCTGAACAAGGAACTGTTTCCCTGGCTCAAGAGCCTCTACGGCGTCTGGGCGCATCTGGAGCCGGACATGCATGCGCTGGCCACCCGCCTGGCACTGACCGAATTGCTGCTCTCGGGCTGCACCACCGCCGCCGATCACCACTACCTTTTTCCTGCCGGCATGGAAGAGGCCATCGATATTCAGGTCGAGGAAGCCCGTACGCTAGGCGTCCGGGCCGTACTCACACGCGGCTCCATGAGTCTGGGAGAAAAGGATGGCGGCCTGCCGCCCCAGAGTACCGTACAGACTGAAGATCAGATCCTGCTCGACAGCGAACGTCTGATCAACCGCTACCACGAGCGTGGCGACGGTGCCCGGATCCAGATCGCCCTGGCACCCTGCTCTCCCTTCTCGGTCACCACCGACATCATGCGTGAAAGTGCCCTGCTGGCCGAAGAGCTGGATGTACGGCTGCATACCCACCTGGCCGAAACCCTGGACGAAGAAGCCTTCTGCCAGCAGCGTTTTGGCATGCGGACCGTGGAGTATCTCGACAGTGTCGGCTGGCTGTCATCGCGCACCTGGCTGGCCCACGGCATACACTTCGATGATCAGGAAATCCAGCGCCTGGGCGCTGCCGGTGTCGGTATCTGCCACTGCCCGAGCTCCAACATGATGCTGGCCTCCGGAATCTGTCGCAATCGCGAACTGGAAGCCGCGGGGTCTCCCGTTGGCCTGGGCGTCGACGGCTCAGCTTCCAACGATGGCTCCAACATGATCAACGAAGTACGCCAGGCACTTTACCTGCAGCGCCTGCGATACGGTGCCTCCAGGGTCACCCATTTCGATGCCTACCGCTGGGCCACTGCAGGCTCCGCCCGGGTGCTGGGGCGGGACGATATCGGCACACTTGCCGTCGGCAAGCAGGCCGATATGGCCCTGTTCCGGCTCGATGAACTGCGCTTTAGCGGCAGCCACGACCCGCTGGCGGCCCTGCTGCTGTGCGGTGCCCAGCAGGCAGACCGGGTCATGGTAGCCGGGGACTGGAAGGTGATTGACGGCACAGTACCGGGCCAGGACCTGCAGCAGCTGATGGCGGCACACCGCCAGGCCGCCCTGCGACTGGCAAAAAAAGCCACGAAGCATTGCTGAAACAACAGGCGGCCCGCCGTTACTGAACGGGCGGAGGCGGCCATGCCGCTCCCGCCCGGCCTAGCCTGACTTAGCAAAGCCTGACTAATCGGTTATGATTCCGCCATCGTCGCGCCCGCGAGTCGATGGCCGGCACCCAATTGATCAGGAGAACAGACACATGGCTTCAGTGCCTTACCGCAAAGACTTCCCGGTATCCTGGGAGGAGTTGCACCGCAATGCCCGCGCGCTGTCCTGGCGCCTGCTTGAACTGGGCCCCTGGAAAGGCATTATTGCCATCACCCGCGGCGGCATGGTGCCGGCCGCCATTCTGGCCCGTGAACTCGATATCCGCCTGATTGATACCATCTGCGTGACCAGCTACGACAAGAGCGCCGACAACGACGGTGCCGCCATGGTGCGCGGCAACCTCAATATACTCAAAAGCGTCGAGGGTGATGGCGAGGGCATGATACTGATTGATGACCTGGTGGATACCGGCAAAACGGCCCAGTGTGTCCGGGATCTGCTGCCCAAGGCCCACTTCGCCACCATCTACGCCAAGCCCGCTGGCAAGCCCCTGGTAGACACCTTCATTACCGAAGTCAGCCAGGACACCTGGATCCGTTTTCCCTGGGACATGGACTACGCCTTCGCGCCGCCGCTGGCCGACCGTTAAGCGCTGCGCGCCACGTCCTCCCTTGTTCACAACAGCGCCCGGGCTGGCATCCCGAGTCCTTTTCAGGTTAACTCAAAGAGGTACTGCGCCCGCGGATCGCGGCGCGGCACCGGACCTGCGCAAAGGAGATCACGGCCATGGAACACTTTCTCAACAGCCTGCCCAAAGCCGAACTGCACATCCATCTGGAAGGCAGTCTCGAGCCCGAGCTGATGTTCGAACTGGCGCGGCGCAATCAGATAGAACTTCCCTACGACACCGTTGACCAGATCCGGTCGGCCTATCACTTTGGCAACCTGCAGGACTTTCTGGACCTCTACTACCAGGGCGCTGCGGTACTGCAAACCGAGCAGGATTTCTACGACCTGACCTGGGCCTACCTCAAGCAGTGCGAAGCCCAGAACGTGATTCACACCGAACCCTTTTTTGATCCCCAGACCCATACCGCTCGCGGCATCGACATGGGCACGGTCATTCGTGGCATCGACCGGGCACTGCAACACGGCCGAGAACAGCTGGGCATCAGCAGCCGACTGATACTCTGCTTTTTGCGTCACCTCAGCGAAGAGGAAGGCATCCGTACCCTGGAACAGGCCCTGCCCTATCGTGAGCACTTTGTGGGAGTGGGTCTGGACAGCTCGGAGGCGGGCCACCCGCCGGCCAAGTTTCAGCGCCTGTTCGATCAGGCCCGCAGCCTGGGCCTGCACTGCGTTGCCCACGCGGGCGAAGAAGGTCCGCCGGAATACATCTGGCAGGCGCTGGACCTGCTGCAGGTGGCCCGTATCGACCATGGCGTGCGAGCCAGCGAAGACCCTGCGCTGATTGAGCGACTGGTGCGCGAGAAAATCCCCCTTACCGTCTGTCCGCTGTCCAATGTGCGCCTGCGGGTGTTCGACAAAATGGCGGACCACAATGTGCTGCAGTTGATGCAACAGGGGCTGCGCATCACCATCAACTCCGATGATCCGGCCTACTTCGGTGGCTATATGGAGGAGAACTTTCTGGCGCTGCACCAGGACCTGTCACTGACCCGTGCCCAGGCCGTTGCGCTCAGTCGCAACGCCTTTGACAGCGCCTTTGTCAGCACGGAGGAAAAAGCGGCACTGCACGCCCGCCTCGATGCCTTTGTCAGCGACTATCAAGACTAGACGTTTGTAAACAACGTTTAAAA
>JBFGZM010000005.1:0-25698 GCA_041586815.1 Marinobacterium sp.
GCGGGGTCGGTTGTACCGGCCTTCTTCACCGCCTCGACCCACATGTTGAAGCCGATATAGTGGGCCTCCATCGGATCATTGGACACGCGTTTCTCATCCTTGGTGTAGGCGTGCCAGCTGTCGATAAAACTGTCGTTGGTTTCACTGTCCACACTCATGAAGTAGTTCCAGGCGGCCAGATGGCCAACCAGCGGTGCCGTATCGATACCGGACAGTTCTTCCTCACCCACGGAGAAAGCGACTACCGGAATGTCGCCAGCCGCCACGCCCTGGGAACCCAGTTCCTTGTAGAAAGGCACATTGGCATCACCATTGATGGTTGAAACCACTGCGGTCTTCTTGCCTTCAGCGCCGAACTTCTTGATGTCGGACACGATGGACTGCCAGTCGGAATGACCGAAGGGCGTGTAGTTGATCATGATATCTTCAGCTGCCACGCCTTTGGCCTTGAGGTAGGCTTCCAGAATCTTGTTGGTGGTACGCGGGTACACATAATCGGTGCCTGCCAGTACCCAGCGTTCGACACCCAGGTCATTCATCAGGTAATCCACCGCAGGCACAGCCTGCTGGTTGGGGGCAGCGCCAGTATAGAAAACGTTCTTGGAAGACTCTTCACCCTCATACTGCACCGGGTAGAACATGATGCTGTTCAGCTCTTCCACCACGGGCAGCACAGACTTGCGCGAAACGGAGGTCCAGGCGCCGAAAATGGCATCCACGCCATTCTTCTCGATCAGCTCGCGGGCCTTTTCAGCAAACAGCGGCCAGTTGGAAGCAGGATCCACCACCACAGGCTCCAGCTGTTTGCCCAGCAGTCCACCCTTTTTGTTCTGCTCTTCGATCAGCATCAGCATGGTGTCTTTAAGCGTGGTTTCACTGATCGCCATGGTGCCCGACAGTGAGTGCAGGATACCGACCTTTATCGTATCTTCAGCCGCGACAGCCACATTCATCGACACCGACAATGCCAGCGCGGACAGCGTACCGATCACGGCGGATTTGGAAGCCTTGGTTTTCATCTACAGTCACCCCTTGCAATTAAAAAGTGTGTCAGTCTGAAACATGCGTCAAGACGTGCTGCAAAGGCAGTGCCAGTTCTGTTAATAAACCGTAATACCGGGCCAGACGCCTTGCAGGACGCCGCCGCCTGTGTGCTCGAATACGACTCCTTAATGCCAAAATGCGCCCTCGTTGCGCACGACTTAATGCCCCATCGCGCCCCTGCACCAGAACAAGGCAGACTGCAGGTCGACAGCGCCCCACAACGGGGCTCGACATTTGCCTGAGCAGTCTGCACCTCCCTGCTCCTCTGTGTGCACTTTTTTGGACCCGTTCTCACTGCTCCGGGACTATGCACCAAGGCAGCACCGGGAACGTTTTCTAGCGCCAGTGCATGCTGTACAATATGCGACCAATTCCGGCCCTGGTATATTCGAGGAGCAAAACGTGCGTCTGGCTGAAATGGAATCTCTTGCGCTGAACATTGGCTTGGCCCTGTTCGCCGCCTTTGTGTTTTTCATCATTTATGACCTGGCAAAGAAATCGAACGCCGGCAAATTTGGCACCGTCATCCTATTTGGCGCCCTCGGCCTCGGTCTGGCAGCCTTCCTGGTCAAGACCCTGGTGGTCGAAATGATGGGCGGCGGCCATATCTGAGCCTCGCCAGCCGGATTCGCACAGGCCGCAGCCCCCAAACAGGCAAGCCGGTGCGCTATAGTGTTCAGGTCACCAAGCAAGGATGAAATTCATGGATCCGATTACCCTGATTCTGCTGGCCGCCGCAGTACTGCTGGTGCTGTATGGCATCTCGCTGTACAACAACCTGGTGCGTCTCAAGCACAATGTGTCCAAGGCCTGGGCCAATATCGATGTGCTGCTCAAGCAGCGCCACGACGAGCTGCCCAAGCTGGTTGAGACCTGCAAACAGTACATGGGCTATGAGCAGCAGACTCTGGAAGCCGTCATGAAGGCCCGCAGCGCCGTGGCGCAGGCACGCGAAGCTCAGGACATCAAGGCTGTGGGCAAGGCTGAAACCCAGATGCGGTTTGGCCTTGGGAACCTGTTTGCCGTGGCCGAAGCCTATCCGGACCTCAAGGCCAGCGAGTCTTTTCAGCACTTGCAGGCGCGCATTACCGGTCTTGAGAGCGGCATTGCAGACAGGCGCGAGTTCTACAATGAATCGGTGAACCTCAACAACATCCGTATCGAGCAGTTCCCCGACAACCTGATTGCCGGCAAGTTTGGCTTCAAGGCTGCTGATTTGCTGGAGTTTGAAGACGAACAGAAGGCCGACGTGAATATCAAGGCCCTGTTCGGCTGATGCTGCTGGATACATCCTCGCTGGAACTTCACGAAGTCATTATTTCCCTGGGAGTCAGCTGCGCAGTGGTTGCAGCAGGCTTCTGGTGTGGTTTTCGCTGTCTAAAGCGCTACCGCCTGATCGCGGATACCCCCACAGCCCGGATCCACTCGGCCCACCAGGGCTATGTCGAACTGCAGGGCCAGGCGCTGCCGAGCACCAATGGTGTGCTGCATTCCCCCCTGACCGGGCGCGAATGCGTCTGGTACCACTACAAGGTGGAGCGGGAAAAAGGCAGCGGCAAGAATCGCCGCTGGGTATGCGAGCGCGAAGGCAGCTCCGACGAATGGTTTCAGCTGGATGATCGCAGCGGCATCTGCCAGATCGATCCCGAGGGCGCCGAGGTGAAGGCCACAGTGCGCAAGCGCTGGCATGGCCATACTCCAAGCCCGGTGGGCGGGCCACCGGAGCAGCGCCTTGGTTTTCGCTTTAATGTCAGCTTTGGCGCCAGCCGCTATCGCTACCTGGAGGAGCTGATTCTGGAATATGAAACCGTCTATGCCCTGGGCCGGTTTCAAAGCCTGGGAGGCGGGCGTGACCAGCTGGATCAGACCCGGGAGGCCGGTGAAATCATCCGCCAATGGAAGGCCGACTACCAGCAACTGCTGGCGCGCTTTGACAGCAATGGCGACGGCCAGCTGGACGGGGATGAATGGCAACAGGTGCAGGACCGGGCACGCAACGAAGTCCTGCAGCGTCATAATGAACTGCAGACACTGCCCACTGTGCACGTAATGATGCGCCCGGACGAAGCGGACCAGCCTTACCTGCTATCCACCTACGATGAGGAAAAGCTGGCCAGGCGCTATCGCTGGTTCGCCTGTGGCTGTTTTGCAGCCCTGCTCATTGCCACCTGGGTGGCCGGCGAGATGCTTCAGGCTCTCTAGCCGGTTACGTCCTGGCCTCGACCCCTGAGTCGGTCGGCGTCGATATGATGCAGCTCGCCACTGACCATATCCAGCTCATAGGCACGGCCAAAACCGACAACATAAGTGCCAGACAGGGGTACCAGTGCCAGCAGATGAAAATCCGCCAGGCTTCGCAGCTGTGAGATCAGTGTCCCGAATCGCATCTCCATCAGTTGCAGAACCACATCGTAGTCCGCCGCCCCTCGATGAATTTCCTCGGCGCGACAGCGCAACGTCAGGCGCTCGCGGGCAAACAGGTTGCTGGCCTCGGACTCCGGCTGAATGAGCATCACGGACGCGACAGGCTCACGCAGCAGGTTGCCGGTGTGTGCCGCCAAAGCACTGACAAAGATACAGAAGCGCCCCTGCCCATCCCGTACAAAGGGCGCATAACTGATATCCGCCCGCCCGTCACTGGCCACGGTGGCCAGTGAAAGCGTTGCCTGGGAGTCTATCAGCGCCGCATACCCGGCCCTGATCGCCGCTTGCTGTGATGTTGAGCCCATCGATCCACCCGAATCCTTAAATAAAAATTACAAAACTCTGTTCAGGTTACTTTCACCCTGGCCGATATACTCTAGGTACAAGGGCGCCATTGGACAAGCACAGTGCATTATCACGCCCTGTGCTGACACAAGGGTCTTGTGTCATTTGATCGCGGAGGTTGTCATGCGCAGCCAGCAATGTTTTATCCGCCACCCCGACGAGATCCCCCTCGAGCTTCAGGTCATGGAAGCCGATGGCCAGTTCGCAAACCCGCCCATGCCACTGGGCCTGGTATGCAAATCGGCCGCCATGCTGGCCACCGGGCAGCAGGTCTGTATCAATATCGGTGATCTCGCCCATACAGCCGCCATCACTGGGCACATTGAATGGTGCCACGCCCAGCGGGATCACTATGAACTGCACATCCGTTTCGCCAACGACGAACACGCCCAGCGCATGCGCATGTTTGAGCAGGTCTGCCATATCCGCCGTTACCGCCAATGGGTGCAGGATCAGCAGGGCCGCAGCCTGAGCGAAGATGAGGCCGCACTGGAATGGATCGCCAAATATGCCGCACTTTTCCCATCGAATCACTTATAATCAGGCCTTTCAGGCTGGCTGAACAAGCCCCGATCTGTGGCCCTGCGGGCCCAGCCCACAGGACATTCGCCGTAAGCAGTATCGGCGACACGGATCTGTAACGTCTTCCAAAGAACTCCGGCTACGGTAGGAAAAAATGCAGCAGAAAGTCATTCGCGTCGGTGAAATCGAGATCGCCAACGACAAGCCCATGGTGCTGTTCGGTGGCATGAATGTGCTGGAATCCCGCGACCTGGCGCTCAAAATTGCCGAGCACTACGTCGACGTCACCACCCGGCTGGGCATTCCCTATGTGTTCAAGGCCTCCTTCGACAAGGCCAACCGGTCATCCCTGGGTTCGTTCCGCGGCCCGGGCCTGGATGAAGGCCTGAAAATCCTGCAGGAAGTCAAAAGCACCTTCAATGTCCCGCTGATTACCGATATTCATGAGCCGGATCAGGCCGCGCCCGCCGCAGAAGTCTGCGATATTATCCAGCTGCCGGCGTTTCTGTCTCGTCAGACGGACCTGGTCAGCGCCATGGCCAAAACCCAGGCCGTCATCAATATCAAGAAAGCCCAGTTCCTGGCTCCGCACGAAATGAAGCACATCCTGCACAAGTGCGAGGAAGCGGGTAACGACCAGCTGATTCTGTGCGAGCGTGGCAGCAGCTTCGGCTACAACAACCTGGTGGTCGACATGCTGGGCTTCACGATCATGAAAGAGTTCGGCTATCCGGTCATGTTCGATGCCACCCATGCACTGCAGATGCCGGGCGGGCGTTCCGATTCCGCCGATGGCCGTCGTGCCATGGTAGCCCAGCTATCCCGCGCAGGCCTGTCCCAGGGTATCGCCGGGCTCTTTCTGGAATCACACCCCGACCCTGAACAGGCAAAGTGCGATGGTCCCTGCGCCCTGCCCCTTGCCAAACTGGAACCCTACCTGGCCCAGATGAAAGCTGTGGACGAGCTGGTCAAGAGCTTCGCGCCGCTGGACACCTCTGCCTGAGCCTGCTCGGAACAGCAGCCTGCACACCGAAAACAAAAGCGCCCGAGGGCGCTTTTGTTATTTCAGGCCTTGGTACAACAGTGCTAACGATTGCGCTCCAGCTGCTCCAGCAGGCCCGCACTTAACAGGTACCGACTGTGTGTCACGCCGTTCATTGATGCATCGCGACACTTGGCCAGGGTCGGCAAATAGCCATCCAGTTGCGCCCTTATGGCATCAGGGAGCTCCCTGTTCGGCAAATGGTTGATCACCCCATGCTCAACGTCGACCACGCCATAAGTGGTACTGCTACCCGGAAAAACGGTGTAGATCACACCGGTATCGGTCAGTTTCTTGGCGAAACGATCATTACTGAGGGCCACAATGTTGTAGTTGTCGCAGTCATACAGCGACGTCCCCGCAGCGGGAGCCTCCAGCGTATCGGTGGGGTCGTGCAGTTCATCCTGCAACAGTCGTCGTTGCATAACCTCGACATCAGCCCGCTGCAGCGCGTATGCCCGTTCCAGAAGTTCGATGTCGTCGGAAGGTCCATAGATGCCGACCAGCGCCTGTGGCACATTGAAGTAGAACAGGCCGGAAAAGCACAGCGCCATAGCGCTACAGAGAGCATAGAGACTACGCATGGCAAAGCCCTTGCTTCGGGCCGCCAAACGCGGGTATGAGACATATTTGGGCCGTCAGGTTCAGGCATCGCCCCAAAACCGACAGCAAGGTATTCGAACCAGTAACCAAGCCGCATGTGCGGCTCAACACGTAGCCGAGACTGATGTTCTGCATTGCCATACATCCCTGTATAACCGGCAAGCGCCAGTCATGGCTGGCCGATCAGCTACCGGATACCGGATTCATCAATTGACGGCACCTCATGTGCCGCTCCCCCCGACAGGGCTCCTTGTTTTTCAAGAAGCGCTGCCAATTCTTTGCTACAAACAATAGCACAATCAGTAACCAGCCGGCATAGGCGTCTGTCCTAAAATTACAGGCCAGAAAGCCATTCACCGGACGTTGATTTCGAAGGTCCAACCTGGGCTATTATGGGGACGTAAAAGTCGGAACCGGACAGCGAAACGGAGGCCCTCTGAACAGTCCCCATTTACAATTGACGCAGGGTCAGGTGCTTGGCCCCGATCACCACCGTTTCAAGCTCAGTGCGCGGCTTGACGCGCATTCGCTGGGAGAAATCTGGCAGGCCAGGGACCTGAGTACCCGCCCCGAAACTCCCGTCACCCTGCTGCTAATCGCCCCCGAACTCAAGCTCAACAGCGTCTTTGTCAACGCCTTCAAGAAGCAAATGTTGCTGAGCAAGGCACTGCAGCACCCCCATGTTCTCGCCTGCTTTGGCTATTTTATCGACAAGAGCGGACAACTGTTCAGCGCTCATGAAGCCGCTGACGGCCTTACTCTGGCACAGCTGTTCGCCCGCGGTCAGGCACGCAAGCTTGCAGAAGCCAAGCAACGCGCATTGCTGGGCCAGCTCGCCCAGGCGCTGGATGCCGGACATCAGACACTGCGCCAGCCCCACGGCGCACTGAGCCCCGCTCAGGTATTCATCAACCGCCAGGGTGGCGTAAAACTGTTTGGCTTCGCCAGTCAGGAAGCCCTGCAGGCCGCCGGTAACCCGGACGACGCAGCCGCCCGCTACCAGGCCCCGGAAGCGGACATACCCAGCCGACTCAGCATTCAATCGGATATGTATTCCCTGGGCCTGATCAGCCTGCAACTTCTCGGCGGTCACTTGCCCGCACGCACGACGACTGAACCATCAGACCGAGCAGATATCACCAGGCCCGGCAAAATCAGCACATCGCAGTGGCTCGTGCTGCAGCAGGCCCTGGCAACAGACCCCGGCAGCCGCCCCCGGGGCGCCGTGTCCTGGGTGCAGCAGCTTTTCAGGCCACCGGAGAACACAGCCCCCGCGCCGTTGCAGGACGCAGCACCGTCAAACACACCGCCATTGCCGACAGACAGCATCCCCCGCCAATGTCTGAGCCTCTGGCGACGTATGAAAGATGTGCTCACCCCCAGCCGCATGGCTGGCAGTGCGCTCTTTGTGTCCGGACTGGCGCTCGGCGTCTGGTTCGGACTCTGGCTGGGCCAGCCCTCCGTCAACCCGCTGCAACAGCAACTGCAGCGCCTGGCCGAGCAGAATTCGGAACTGTCGACAGCGCTGGAGGCCTTGAAACAGGCCGACCCCGCCAGCGTTCAACCCCCGGCGGATACAGGCAATACCCGCGCAGAGCAGACCAGTGCCGCTACAGACAACCGCTTTCACGGCGACCGCAGCACTGAAGGAGGATTCTTCTTTGATGTACTGGCACAGGGCGACTACGGCCCTGAAATGGTGCGCCTGCCCCGCGGGACTTTTCTGATGGGCTCGGAGTCACGCCAAAGCGATGACAACGAAAGGCCGGTGCAGGAAATCACGATCGGCCATGCCGTTGCGCTGGCCCGCCATGAAGTGACCTTCGAAGACTATGACCGCTTTGCCCAGGCAACCGGGCGATCACTTCCCGATGACAATGGCTGGGGCCGGGGCCGGCAACCGGTGATCAATGTCAGCTGGAGCGATGCCCGCGACTATGCGCAGTGGCTTTCCCGTGAAACCGACCAGCCTTATCGACTGCCCAGCGAAGCGGAGTGGGAATACGCCGCGCGCGCCGGCACCCGGACCCCCTACTGGTGGGGCGATGAACTTGGGACCGGGCGTGCGGTCTGTGACGAGTGCGGCAGCGCATGGGATGGCAAGCAGCCCGCGCCGGTGGGCAGCCTGGACGCCAACCCCTGGGGGCTGTTTGATCTTAACGGAAACGTCGATGAATGGGTGCAGGACTGTTACATCGACAGCCATGCGGACAGGCCCCGCGACGGCTCGGCCCGCCAGCAAATCAATTGTGAATATCGCGTTATGCGGGGTGGATCCTGGTTCGATATTGGCCGCCTGGTAAGATCTTCCAGCCGCTACCGCAACCCGCCCGACAGCCTGAGATCCAGCTGGGGATTCCGCGTCGCCGTGGACCTGCCAACAAATGCAAACGAAGTCGCGGTGCCTTGAGAGAGGCGCAAAGGTACAATTGCGCTACGCACGGTGACGTACCCTGTGCCCGCTTGTTCGACAACCCCAGGCCTTCGAATCAAACGCGGCCATCGGGCGGTGGCGTTCGCAGGCCCATTCCGGTGCGGCCTCTCGCGCATTCACAAACCTGCATTCACAATCCACCATTAATGAATCACGCATTTTTATTAACCATTAACCACCTATTCACCAACCAGCGTGTACGATTCACCCACTGCCACTTATCCTTCGTACCAAACGCATCGGCCGTCACCCGTAACGGCCGATCCATGGAGTCGCCCCAATGAAAGCCTGTTACAGCCTGGGTGTTGCCCTCCTCGCGACGCTGAGCCCCCACCTGTTTGCAGCGCCGCTGAGCATTGATGCCAGCGCCCAGCAAGACTTGACGCTGACGGTCTACAACCAGAATCTTGGGCTGGTACGGGAAAGCCGCGCCCTACCGGCACTGTCTCCCGGTCAGGCTGTCATCATTCAGGATGTCAGCCGGCAGCTGCAAACCGAGACCCTGTCCATCAAGGGAGCCGGCCAGATTCTGGAGCAGAATCTCAACACCAATCTGCTGTCTCACCATTCCCTGTTGCAGTATTACCTGGGTCAGGAACTTCAACTGGCCCGGCTCAACCCTGCCACCGGGGATGAAAGCCTCTCCGAGGTCACCCTGCTAAGCATTGAAGGCGACCGTGCGCTGGTCCGGCGCGACAACCAGGTTGAAAGCATTCCACTGAGCGCCGACTGGCGCTTCATCTTCCCGGAACGGCCGGCGCACCTGAGCAGCAAACCGAGCCTTGAGTTTCGCAGCCAGGGCACCCCAACCCCGGCAACTGCCACCTTCAGCTACCTGACCGGCGGCCTGAGCTGGCAAATGGACTATGTCATGACGCTGGAAAAGGGCGGCCAGCAGATGGCGCTTGAGGGTCTTGCCACCCTGCACAACGCCACCGGCATCGACTTCGAGAATGCGCGTTTTCAGCTGATGGCAGGGACCCTGAACCAGCCAGCCCCGGAATCCCACCGCAAGGCCACGCTCGCCATGGCCGGCATGGCCGCCGATAGCGCCGCCCCCGAAGCCTTCGAGGACTATCAGCTCTACACTCTGCCCAATAGCACCAGCCTGCTGGATCAGCAGCAAAAACAGTTGCCACTGATCAGTACGGCCAGCATGCCGGTCAAGCGGGAATACCGCCATGAATTTCTCGCCATGCCGCGCCCGGACAACCAGCGCCACCACATTGCGCCGCAAACCTGGCTCAGCTTTGAGAACGGCGCCGATACGCCGCTGCCAGGCGGTGCCGTACGTACCTTTTCACCGGATGACAACGGCCGCCTGCAGTTTATCGGCGGCAGCCGGATTGACCATACCGCCACCGGGCAGGCTGTCGAACTCATGCTCGGCGAGGCCTTTGATCTGAGCGTTGAGCGTCAGCAAACGCGGCTCAGCAAGGACTATGACAGCTACCTGGCGGAATACGAGGTGCTTGTGCGCAACAGCAGCAAGGAGGCCAGGCAGCTGGATCTGGCGGTCAACTTTGCTCAGCCCTGGACGCTGGTACACGCCAGCCAGCCGATGGCAGAAAGCCGTGGTGGCCGCGCACACTGGTCGCTGCAAGTGCCGGCCAAGGACAAGACCGTGCTGCGGTTTCGTGTCAAACTGAAGAACCCCGCGCCTTGAGGCAGGGAAAGGAACGTTACAGCAGCGCCTCCCAGCGTTGCGCCGCCAGCGGGTCCACCACCTGTCCCAGCTCACCGTTGCGACAGGCATCCACGAGTCGGCGCAGCGCCAGGGGATGCTGTTGCTCGGCCGCGTGTCGATAGTAGTAAAGCGCCCTGGCGGTATCCACGACGAAGCGGTGCTCGAAACCCTGTTCAAAGATGCGCCCCATCTGGTAGCAGGCCTTGCTGTCGCCCTTGTCAGCAGCCTGTTGCAGATAGATGGCGCCCTGAATCCGGTTGGCGATACCCTCTCCGCGAAAGTGCAGCAAATGGCCATACACCGACAGCGCCCGGCGATGGCCATGCTCCGCCGCCAACCGGAACAGCTTCATGGCCAGGGTGTGCCGGTGCCGCGATGACCGCAACCAGGGCAGCCGAAAGAGCCCATAGGCCAGCCAGAATACGGCCGGCGCCAGCGTTATCAGTAACAGCCGCATGTTCAACCTCGCTTTTTCATCATTGAACCCGGGGCAACAGCGCCCGGTGTCTGTTCCGGACCCCTTTCACAAAGCGCCGCGGTTCGTTATAACTGTGCCACGGATTTTACCACCGCTCACAACGCAAGGATTACCATGAAGGTATACGAGGACAACTCTTTATCCATTGGCAATACACCGCTGGTTCAGCTCAAGCAGCTGGCGCCCAACGCCAGACTGTACGCCAAGATCGAGTCGCGCAACCCCGCAGGCTCAGTCAAGTGCCGTATCGGTGCCAGCATGGTGTGGGCGGCAGAGAAATCAGGCCAGCTCAAACCCGGCATGACCCTGGTGGAACCCACCAGTGGCAACACCGGTATTGCACTGGCCTATGTCGCCGCTGCACGCGGCTACAAGCTGGTACTGACCATGCCCTCTTCCATGAGTATCGAACGCCGCAAGCTGATGAAAGCCCTGGGGGCTGAAATCGTGCTGACGGAAGCGGCCAAGGGCATGAAGGGCGCCATCGTCAAGGCCACCGAGCTGGTTGAGAGCAATCCGGCCACGCACCTGATGCTGCAGCAGTTCGAAAACCCCGCCAACCCGCAAATCCACGAAAAGACCACCGGACCTGAAATCTGGCAGGATACCGATGGCCTGGTGGATGTGCTGGTCGCGGGCGTCGGTACCGGCGGCACCATCACCGGCGTATCACGTTATATCAAGCAGGCCCAGGGCAAGGCCATTACCAGCGTCGCGGTGGAGCCAGTGGATTCTCCCATTATCAGCCAGACTCTCGCTGGCGATGAACTCAAGCCCTCACCGCACAAAATTCAGGGCATCGGGGCCGGCTTTGTACCCGGCAATCTGGATCTGGCCCTGGTCGACCGGGTCGAGCAGGTCAGCAACGAAGACGCCATCGCCACCGCCCGGGCACTGATGGAGAAAGAAGGTATTCTGGCGGGGATTTCCTGTGGTGCGGCGGCCTGCGCAGCATTGCGCATCGCCAATGACCCGGCATTCGCCGGCCAGCATATCGTCGTGATCCTGCCGGACTCCGGCGAACGCTACCTGTCGACCGCGCTGTTCGAAGGCATGTTCAGCGACAACGAACTGGTCCAGTAAAACAAAAACGCCAGGGGCATGCCCCTGGCGTTTTATAGTGCTTTCAGCCTCAGTGAATCAGGCTGCGTATCTTATCGCAGCTGGGGAAGCTTGCCAGGTGATCAGCGTACACCATGCGGGTGCTGGACCGAATCACCGTATACCAGCTGGCCTTGCGTGCCTGCCCCTGGTAATGGCCGTCGACTTCATAGCTCTCACCGTCCACATCCAGCACGGCGATCTTGCGAACCTGCTCTTTGATCTGCATTCGCCACTCTCCCGTTATTATTGTCTTAACTAGTCAGTTTAGCGCACCCCTGCGGATTACGCCTGATCAGACTAGCGACGGAAGATGACAACGCCATGCCAGCTTGCCAACAGATTCGTGACAGTCACGCGACCGTGGATGAATGACCAAAGAGGTGACGGGCTGGTATCAGGCGGGCCCGGTAGCCACTGGATGCAGCGGGTTTTGAATCCACTCACTCCAGGAACCGGGATAGAGTCCGGAGCCGGTCAAACCGGCAACTTCCATGGCCAGCAGGTTATGACAGGCCGTAACGCCTGAGCCACACATGTGAACCACCTGGCTGGCAGGACGACCATTCAGCAGCGCATTCCACTCCTGCCTGAGTTGCTGCGGGCTTTTAAAGCGCCCCTGCTGCAGGTTGTCGGTCAGGGGCCGGTTAAGCGCCCCTGGAACATGACCTGCCACCGGGTCTATCGGTTCCTGCTCTCCACGAAAGCGTTCACCACTGCGGGCATCCACCAGCACAAAATCGGCCCGCGACAGATTATTCTCCACCATGACAGTCTTGAGCACGCCCTCGCCGGACCAGAGTCCCTGCCAGAGGCGTTGCGGTGCCCCGGGCTCTGCGGGCAGCTCGGCGCTCAGTTCGCCGCCCTCAGCTACCCAGGCCTCGACACCGCCATCCAGCACCGCGACAGACTCAAGCTCCAGACCACGCAGCAGCCACCAGGCGCGGGCCGCCATGGCACCACTGCAGTCGTCATACAGCACCACCTGAACATCAGCAGACAGGCCACAGGCGCGCAGACGCGCGACTAACCGGGTCATATCCGGCAGCGGGTGACGCCCCGAGCCCGGCACGATCGGCGCTGCCAGGTCGTCATCCAGATCCAGGTAGTGTGCGCCGCTGATGTGGCCCTCGCCGTAGACGCGCCGGCCATAATCCCTGTCCGCCAGGCTGAAACGGCAGTCCAGCAAACAGCAGGCCGTCACACCTTCGGCCTGCAGCTGCATTAGCTGCTGCGGGCTGACGATTGTACGGAATGGGGCATTCAGCATGGCAGCATCCTCCATCGCGCAAGGACTAGGCGTTAAGAAAAACCGCCAGTTCTTCGTTCAGCACATCCAGTTCATTCTGCGCTTTCTCCCGTGCCTTTTTCTTCAGGCTCTCCACTTCAGCCGTTTTCTGCGCAATGATAGCCGCCGCAGCCGCAGCCTTGTCATCGGCAGCTAAGACCTGGTCCAGCAACGGTTTGAGCTGCATGAGAATAGCCCGGCGGCGACCTTCATCCGCCCGCGCCAGCTCTTCTGCAGACTTTTCCTTCTTTTTGGCTTCGGTCACGGCCACTGGCGCCTGGTAGGTCAGCGGACGAATGCCCGCGGCAATGCGCACTTTTTCCAGCAGGGGTGCGGCCTTGGCACGGGCTTTCTCGGCACCTTTGTGCAGTTCCTGCTCCACATGTCCCAGATCCTGCATCAACTCGTTATAGCGGCTGCGCGGCTCGCTGAGCTTGGCATCGAGGAATTCGAACAGCTGCCTCTTGGCATCGCCCCAGGCAATCCCTTCCAGGAACTGACGGCGCATCGCCGCGATTTCATTCTCATCGGCAAAGCAGCTGTAGAGCTGAAACACGGTACTGCCCTCCGGATCCTTCGGCTCGCCCGGCGCACGCAGGTCCGTAGTGATCAGATTGATCAGCTTGCGCAAGTCATCCGTGGAGCTGAACAGCGGAATCGTGTTGTTGTAGCTCTTGGACATCTTGCGCCCGTCGAGCCCCGGAATCAGCTGAGTCTGCTCATCCACCTGGGCCTGAGGCAGGTTAAACAGCGCCTGGTAGTTGTGATTGAAACGCCCGGCAATATCCCGCGCCATTTCGATGTGCTGAACCTGATCCTTGCCCACCGGAATGATATCGGCGTTGAACATCAGGATATCGGCGGCCATCAGGATCGGGTAGCTGAACAGCCCCATGGTAACGCCGTCGTCCAGGTCGCTGTTGCCCGCATCGCGGTTGGCATCGGTGGAGGCCTTGTAGGCGTGGGCCCGATTCATCAAGCCCTTGGATGTCATGCAGGTCAGAATCCAGGTCAGCTCGGTAATCTCGGGGATATCCGTCTGGCGATAGTAGGTCGCCACATCGGTATCCAGCCCAAGAGCCAGCCAGGTCGCAGCAATTTCCCGCGTGGAGCGCGCCACGCGCTCAGGATCATGGCACTTGATCAGGGCATGAAAATCAGCCAGGAAGAAATAGCTGTCCAGTGCCGGGTTGCGGCTGGCGTCAATCGCGGGCTTGATCGCACCAAGGTAGTTTCCGATATGCGGAGTGCCGGTCGTGGTGATACCGGTAAGTACTGTTTTTTTGATCATGGCTCTGTAATTAACTCGTTAAAAACCTGCAGAAAAGGCTGGCGGCTATGATACACAATTCAGCACCCGGAGGCCCGCGTACCGACCGAAGCGGGCGCCCAGAACCGGCGCTACCCCTGAACGGGGCGCCCGGCTTTGACTTTCCCCCGGGCCTGAACAAGACTCCAGTGTGCAGGCACCGCGCCTGTGTAGACCCCACCAAAACTCGCACCCCGGGAGTTCAGCATGGATACCTCGCAACACAGCATGCATAACCTGTTCGAACAGCTTGGTCTGCCCAGCACCGAGTCGGACGTCGAGCAGTTTATTCGCATCCACCGGTTGTTCAGCCAGGACATAAGGCTTGATCAGGCCAGCTTCTGGACGCCGGTGCAAGCCGCCTTTCTGCGTGAAGCCATTGACGAAGATTCGGACTGGAGCGAAGTGGTCGATGAGCTCAATACCCGGCTGCGCAACTGAGTCCTGCACCGTTCAGCCCAGCGACTGCAGCAGCCAGAGCACGGCCATGCCGCCGAGCAGGGTATAGAGGATATTCTTCGTTTTCCAGGCCAGCAATGCCGCCACCAGGGCCGCCAGAATACGGGGGTTTGCCAGCGTCAGTTCGGCGTCCGCCGTGGGGTATACCACAGAGGGCAACACCAGGGCAGCCAGCACACTGGCAGGCACGTAGGCCAGGGCCCGGTTCAGTACCGGCGGCAAGCGCAGCTGGCCGTGAAACTGGATAAACGACAGACGCAGCGCGAAGGTTCCAAGACCTACCGCCAGAAACAGCAACCACAGTTCCAGCTCACTCATGGTGCGGTATCCTCGCTCTTGCGGGAGTCAGTTTTTTCCGACTCGGAGTGCCCGGCCCTGCCCGGCCGACGGCACTGGTAATGCTCCACCAGCAAGCCTGCACTGATACCACAAAAAGACGCCACCAGCAGGCCCAGGTTATAGGCCATGCCTGCGGCCAATACCGCCACCACACCACCGACACAGGCCGCCACCAGGCAGGCCCGGTTGCGGACCGAGGGTACCAGCAGTGCCAGAAACACCAGCGGGATGGCAAAATCGAGCGACCAGCTCGGTGGAATTTCGGCCCCCAGAAACACGCCGGCCATGACCGCCAGCTGCCAGGTCAGCCACATGCTGAAAGCGGCGCCGGCAAAGAAATAGTGCCCGTACAATGGAGCCTTGCCCGCCGAAAACTTTAAAATGCTCAGCACATAAGCCTGGTCTGACAAAACATAGGACATCGGCCAGGTCCAGCGCTTTGGCAGGCTGGCAAAGTGCGGCGCCATTGACGCGCTGTACATCAGAAAGCGGAGGTTGATCACCAGCGCAGTCACCAGGATCACCAGCGGAAACGCATCATTGCGCAGCAGCTGCAGTGCCGCCATCTGGGCGGCGCCTGCAAAAAACAGCACTGTCATGCCAATGGTGGTGAGCGGCGACAACCCCTGCTCGATCGCGGTGACCCCAGTGACCAGCCCGAAGGGTATTACGCCCGGCGCTGCCGGCAGCAGCGCCCGGACACCGGCGTAAAAGGCATCCTTTCCCGTTGTGTATTGCATAGTCGGCTCGTGAATAATGTGTGGCGCACTTTAGCACAAAACGCCCAAGTCACAGGTTCCGTACGCGGCGCCGGAGGCATAAGGCACGACAGTCCCTGGCAGCGCCGCCACTGTACTTTTTTTGCCCCGCCAATCTGCGTATGATCGGGTGCGAATTGAAGCCAAAGATGCCGTACCCATGCTGACAGTAATCTCCCCCGCCAAGACTCTGGATTTCGACACCCCGCCCATCACCGACTGCCATAGCCAGCCGGCCTATCTTGACCAGTCACAGCTGCTGATTGAGGAGCTGCGCACCCTGGCGGTACAGGATGTCGCCGAACTGATGAAGCTCAGTGACAAGCTTGCCAGCCTCAACGTGGCACGCTACGCCAGCTGGGAAAGACCCTTTAATGTCGACAACGCCAAACAGGCCCTGCTGGCATTCAAGGGGGATGTCTACACAGGCCTGGACGCCGAAAGCCTGTCGGCCGAGGACCTCGATTTTGCCCAGTCCAGCCTGCGCATTCTGTCCGGGCTCTATGGTCTGCTAAAGCCGCTGGACCTGATGCAGCCTTACCGCCTGGAAATGGGCACGAAGCTGAAGAACAGCCGCGGCAAGGATCTGTACCAGTTCTGGGGCTCACGCCTGACCGAAGCGCTGGGGCAGGAACTCGCACTGGACACACCAGTACTGGTGAACCTGGCCTCCAACGAATACTTCCGATCCGTGCAGCCCAGGGCGCTGGATGCACGCCTGATCACGCCGGTATTCAAGGACTGGAAAAACGGCCAGTACAAGATCATCAGCTTCTACGCCAAGAAAGCCCGCGGCCTGATGGCGCGCTACATTATCCAGAACCGCATCCAGGACCCCGAACAGCTGCGCAACTTTGATATCGACGGTTACCGCTTCGCAGAATCCATGTCACAGGGCGATACCTGGACCTTTATCCGCGATCACGCCTGAACACACAACAGAGGAAAACCATGCAACAGCGCTCGCTCGGCCCTTTTACCGTTTCGGCCATCGGCTTTGGCTGCATGAGCCTGTCCCACGGCTATGGTCCCGGACCCGATGAAGACAGTGCCACCCGCCTGCTGAATCAGGCGCTGGACGCGGGCCATACGCTGCTCGATACCGCCGCCCTGTACGGATATGGCCAGAACGAGACCCTGCTCGGCAAGGCCGTGATGCACCGGCGCGATGAATTTGTGCTGGCAAGCAAGTGCGGCATTTTTCGAAACGCCGCCGGCCAGCGGGAAATCAACGGCCGCCCCGAGTTACTGCAAAAAACCTGTGAAGACAGCCTGCGTCGCCTGAACACCGAGGTTATCGACCTCTACTACCTGCACCGTTGGGACAAGCAGGTCCCTATCGAGGAAAGCGTTGGTGCCCTCGCCGACCTGGTGCAGGCTGGCAAGATTCGTGCTCTGGGACTGTCAGAGGTCTCGGCCGAAACACTGCGCCGGGCCCATGCCGAGCACCCGATCAGCGCCGTGCAGAGCGAATACTCACTCTGGACACGCGAACCCGAAATCGCCGTGCTGCAGGCCTGCAAGGATATCGGTGCAGCCCTGGTTGCATTCAGTCCACTGGCCCGGGGCTTTCTGACAGGCCGTTTGCAGGACCCGGAATTGCTGGCCGAAAACGACCTGCGGCGCAGCATGCCGCGCTTCAGTATGCAGAACTACCCGGCCAACCAGAAGCTACTGGGTGAATACCAGCGCCTCGCCCGCGAGGCAGGCTGCTCCATGGGGCAACTGGCGCTGGCCTGGCTACTGGCACAGGATGAACTGGTGATTCCGATACCGGGCACCGGCAACAGCGAGCACCTGATGGAAAACAGCCAGGGTGCCGGCATCGCGTTGTCGCAGGACATCCTGCAACGGCTCGACGACCTGATCAATCACCGCACGGTGCAGGGAGCACGCTATAACCCAGCGACGTTACTGGAAATCGATACCGAAACCTTCTAGGGCCGCAACAACCGCCCGGGAATGCGTGCTTTACGCCAGACGCTCCCGGGCGAACACCCACTGACTCGCCATGACCAGCACAATCAGCAGATAGATGCGCGCCAGATTATGCACGGTGACAAAGGTGGCATCCAGCGACAGGGACAGCGCTACCAGGCTCATTTCCCCCACCCCGCCAGGCGCAAACGCCAGAAAGGCTGAAACCCGATCGATATCGGTCAGCCCCTGTACCAGCCCGGCCGCCCCGAGAGCGATGACCATGGTCAGTACAAAGGCGGCCAGCCCGGCTCCGACCCAGTGCCGCACCTGAACCCAGCTCAGCGGCATGAAGCGACACCCGACTGACGCCCCCAGGACAACCAGCGCCGCATCCAGCAACAGTGGCGGCAATGTGCCCTGCACCAGACCGGTGCCGTAGAGAACTGCCGTCGTCAAGGCACCACCGGCCATTTCAGCCGCCGGAACACGCAGTCTGCGCAACAGCGCAATAACCGCCACATTGGTTAGCAGCAAGCCAGATACATCCGCCAGACCCAGGGTTTCGTGCAGCACCTCGGGCTGTAACTGCAACTCGCCACCCAGCACAGAGGCCAGCAGCGGCGCGCACATGACCAGCAGGAAAACCCGTAACGACTGCAGCAAGGCAACCGTGCGCGTATCGGCCCCCGAGCCCTGGCTGGCCAGCACCAGGAAACTCAAAGCCCCTGGCGCTGCCGAATAGAACGCCGTGGCCCAGTCAAAACGCCCCGCGTAACGGTAGAACAGCGTAATGATCAGTGTCAGCAACGGCACATAGATCAGCACCAGCAGAAGTGAATGGCGCCAGTCCAGCAGCTGTTGCGCGATATCGGACGATACGCCGGAGCCCAGATAGACTCCCAGTACCGCCAGAAACAGATTGCGCAGCCGCACCGGTACCGCCACATTTTTGCCGGCCACGGCCAGAGCGCCGGTCAGGCACATGGACCCCAGCATCCAGGGCAGCGGAATGGCCGCGAGCCAGGCCAGATAGCCGCCCAGCATTGCAAGCAGCAGGGTGATGAGGGTTTTACGCATGTCGGCCTGTCCTGGTCGGAGTGTGCAGCTGGAAACGGCGGTTGCAGACGCAAGGTAAAAATGGCTGAGCGTGCGATACGATATAAAAAAGCACCGCTGACTTGATCAGCGATGCTTTTCCTGAAGCCGCCTGGCAGAGAGCTGCCACGGCGGAGGGTTCTATGGCACCAGGCGCGCTTTGGTAACGATGCGGCCTTTAGCGCCTGACGCCCCCTGCGCTCTCCAGCATATCAGGCCGGGACTCCACATAGGTGAAGTAGACACTGCATTTCGCCAGCGAGCGCACACATGCATTCAGAAAAGCTTTCATTTGTCGGACCCTTGTTATTGTTTTGGGCCTTGTTGCCGCGGCCGCAAGGCACAGGCGGAACTATATAATGGAATCCGCGCACTGTGCCAGTGCATCCACTTGCCGCAGGCGACTCAGCGCTCAGCTGCGAGGCAGTTGCAGTTCCACCTCCAGACCACCCTGCGGGCGATTGCGCAGATGGATTTCACCACCGTGGGCATGGGCAATACTGCGCGTGATAGACAGCCCGAGACCAATGCCGCCGGTATCCCGGTTGCGCGAACCTTCGAGCCGCACGAAGGGATCAAACACCCGTTCAAAATCGGCAGGTGCTATACCGGGGCCCTCATCGCGCACCAGAATCAGCAGTTGCTGCGCATCCTGGCGTATCAAGATCTTAGCGCTGCCGCCGTAATGACAGGCATTTTCAATCAGGTTGCTCAGCGCACGGCGCAGCGACACCGGCCGACACAGAAAGGGAATGCGCTCGCTGTCGTCATACTCGATGTCGAGTCCAAGTGCCTGCAGGTCATCACAGAGGCTGCCGATCAGCGCAGCCAGATCCACAGTCCGCGACTCCTCCTGCACCGAGTCTTCCCGGGTAAAGGCCAGGGTGGCATCGATCATGCCCTGCATTTCACCCAGAATGCACAGCATCTTGTCCCGCTCGGGGCCCTGCGGCAGAAACTCCGCATGCAGGCGCAAAGAGGTCAGCGGAGTGCGCAGGTCATGGGAAATGGCCGCCATCATCTGGGTGCGATTGCGGACAAAACGCTCCAGCCGTTCTCGCATGCGGTTAAACGCGCGCATGGTATGGCGCATATCCTGCGGCCCCTGCTCGGCGATTGCCTCGGTGGTTTCGCCGCGGCCAATACGGTCCGCCGCCTGCGTCAGTGTCGCCAGCGGTGCGGACACATGGCGCACGATCAGCACCACAACAATCACCGTCAGAACAAAGAGCCCCAACGCCACCAGCAACGGACCGATCCAGCTCGGCAGGTTGGTGGGCGACAGTAATACCGCGTTAAGCCAGAGGCCGTCGGGGCGCTGCAGCGAGACCGTCGCCAGTGGCAGCCCGCCGGAGGCATCAAACAGCAAATTGGGCCTGAGCAGGTTTTGCACCCAGCTATAGCACCAGTAGTATCGAGGGCTGATGGACAAGCGGGTCTGATCCGGCGCGGTGCTGGCAAGATCGCTTAAACGCCGATACAGCGGATGATCCGCAGCGGTGCGCTCGGCAGGACTCGCCGCGGCATCGTTTTCGATGGCGAAACGAAACCGGGTGCTGGTCACGGAGCTCAGCATCTGCTGATGCAGCGCCATCGGCGTATCGCTCAGCAGCCGCTCCATCGCCGCGCTACGCGATACCAGGTCTTCCATCTGGCTGTGGCGCACTGCACGGCTGCGTTCCTCGAAAAAAATGTACACCGTGGTGGCGTTGACGACACCCAGCACCAGAATCAGCAGCACGATCACCCGCCCCGGCAGGCTCTGACGCAGATAGTGCATCACTGTGCAGTCACCTCTACGCTGAGCATGTAGCCCCCGCCCCACACCGTCTTGATGAGCACCGGATTACCGGGGTCCTGCTCAATCTTGCGGCGCAGGCGGCTCACCTGATTATCGATGCTGCGATCGAACACCTCGGCCTGACGGCCCCGGGTCATGTCCAGCAACTGCTCGCGGCTCAGTACCCGCCGCGGATGGGTCAGAAAGGTGGACAACAGTTTGAATTCGGCAGTGCTCAGGGGCACCGCAACCTCATCTTCCCCCACCAGCTCTCGCCGGCCGACATCCAGCCGCCAGCCGGCAAAGCACAGCTGTTCCACTCTGGTCGCCTCGCGCTGCGGTGGCAGCGCCTCGGTGCGACGCAGCACCGCCTTGATGCGGGCCAGCAACTCACGGGGGAAAAACGGCTTGGTGAGATAATCATCGGCCCCCATTTCCAGCCCCAGCACGCGGTCTGTCTCCTCCGCCATGGCGGTCAGCATGATGATGGGAATCTGGCTATGCTCGCGCAGATGCCGGCAGAGCGCCAGGCCACCTTCACCCGGCATCATCAGATCCAGCACCACCAGGTCGATAGCGCTGTCCGCCAGGCGCTTTTTCATTTCCTGACCGTCCCGCGCCGTGCTGACCCGCATCTCGTACTGCTCAAGATAGCGCGCCACCAGGTCGCGGATCTCCTGATGGTCATCAACAACGAGGATGTGGGGTGTAGAGTTCATGCGCTATCGGCCGGTATGGAATCTGGGCCAAGCTTACCCCCTGCCCCGGCCAAGGGCGAACGGAAAATGTATCAAAGTATGTCAGCGCCTGCGCTTGCGACAAAGCGCGACAAAACAGGCACTGGTTGAAAAACTTTGTACACAGTTGGCGGGTTTAATAGAGCGCTCTGACTGAAATTCATTTACAAAGGCCGAGGCGCACGGATGTCATCGCTGTTAAACAACCCCGCTATACAAAGCTCCTTGCTCCCCCTGCTGCTGGCACTGGGCCTGACCGGCCTGATCCGCGTCACATTTGGACCGCAACTCGGGGGCCGGCTTGCCAGCGCCGCTATCGCCATTGGCCTTATTGCCAGCCTGATACTGATTCAGGCGCCAGTGTTTCCACCACGCTCGGCATCGCAAAAACTGCCCTATCTGGTGGCACTGGCTCTGGTACTCGGGCTCGTTATCGACAGTCTGGATCTGCGCGGCCGCATCCTGCAGGGGATAGGCTTTGTGCTTTCCCTCGTTGCACTGGGCTGGCTGCTGGGCAGCCGTATCGGGCGCTTCGACCTGGCAGGCTGGGTACTGATCGTGGTGCTAATCGCCGTTGCCCTGCTTGCCAGCATACGCAGCAGCGCGACCCGGGACCGCCTTGATGGCGGCATCATGCTGCTGTTTGCCAGTGGGGGTATCGGCGCCGTGAGCCTGATCGGGGCCTCGGCATCCATCGCTCAAACCGGCTTCGCCATGATGGCGGCCTGCGGCGGCTTCCTGCTGTGGAACTGGCCCCGGGTACGCTTTGCCCTAGGGGCCTGTGGCCACTACGTACTGCTTACCGCACTGACGGCCCTCTGTGCCCAGTTGCTGTTTTTCACCAAGGCCAGCGGCTGGGCTCTGTTGCTGCTGACCCCGTTGCTGCTGATCGACGTGTTGCAGGCCCAATTGCCCGGGCTACGTAATGTCACCCAACCCGGCGCACGGGCTCTGTGCCTGGCCGTGCTTGGCGCATTGATCTGTACGCTGGCTATCGCCGTTGCGCTGCTGTTGAGCGCCGACAGCGCATCCGGCTACTAATCCCAATGTGCTGTTTGCCACAAGTAACCCCTTGCCGTAAAAAACCAACAACCGAAAGGATCTGATCATGACACTGAAATCCCTGTTTACCGCCAGCATTCTTGCCGCGACCCTGTCCAGCGGAGCCGCCCTGGCCGCGCCTGCCAACTACAAGATTGACATGGCCCACACCAGCGCGGTGTTCAATATCGACCACCTGGGCTTCTCCACCATGTTCGGCCGCTTTGGCAAGATGGACGGTACCCTGGTGCTGGACACCGACAATATCGAAAACTCCAGCGTCCAGATGGTCATCGATACGGAGTCGGTCACCACCTTCCATGAGAAGCGCGACGAGCACCTGCGCTCACCGGACTTTTTCAATGCTGCCGAATTCTCTGAAATGACATTCGAGAGCAGCAAGATCACCAAAACCGGCGACAATACCGCGACGCTGGAAGGCGACCTGACCCTGCTGGGCGTTACCAAGCCGGTGGTACTGGACATGACCATCAACAAGATCGGGCCGCACCCGTTCACCCAGGCACCGATGGCCGGTTTCTCGGCCACCGGTACCATCAAGCGCAGCGACTTCGGCATGGGCTATGGCCTGCCCGCCATCGGCGATGAAGTCTCTTTGCGCCTGGATGTTGAAGCCGCACCTGAATAAAGCGGCATGAAGTCAGCGCTGCACCGGTGAAGTTTGCAGGTGTAGCGCAGGCTATAGCGAATACAGCAGAAAGTGCATTAATGGCGGGACAAAAAACGCTGCGCAGTACGGTGATTGTTCAAGACTTTCCCTTGCTGTGCTGCATGCTCATCTGCACGATGATGCCACTCAGCTGGCGGATGCCCCGGGCCATTTCCCGTGACAGGTTGAGCAGCAACAGGCCAAAGGCTTCCGGCTCGCTAATATGCAGTTCCAGAAACTGGTCAGAGGATATTTCCACGACGCGGGTTTCTTCACTGGTGACCGCCGTACCGACCCGGTCATGCAGCCCTATCATGCCGACAAACCCCAGCTCCTCCCCCTTGGTGTAATAACGCGAGAAAGCGTACTGATCATCGCTACAGATATACATCGACAGCTTGCCACTGATCACTACAAAGAAACTGTGCACCCGGTCACCGGCCCGGTACAGCACCTCGCTCTTGTCGAGCTGCCACACCTTGCCTTCCGTCAGCAGGCGTTGCACCGTCGTGTCAGGCAAGGCGCCAAAGGTCGACATCTCCCTGAAATGTTCTGCTCCCAGTGCCTGCCAGAGTGCCTGGCCATCAATGGTTTTCATGCAACAACCTGCTACGACTCAGAAAGACCGACCACGGGCTATGCCAGCGATCTGTTCAAGTCCAACTCCAGTCTCAAGCGTACAACATTCGACCGCCGACGGCATTGATCACCGTGACCAGACCCAGCAGCAGGTTGATACCGACAATACGACGGATCTGATTGAGCTGCACCGCAGCTTGCGGCCAGTCTGATGCACCCACCGCCTTTTTCAACCGCTGATAGGGGGCAAAGTACAGATGCAGAAAGAGCGCAACCATCAGATAACCCGTGATCAGCATGACATGGACATGCATCCCCACCGCCGCCATGCCGCCCATCAGTGCAATCATCCAGTGCCCGGTCGCAAGCAAAGTGACAATCGACGCCCAGACCCAGGCAAAAAAACGACTGAACAGATGGCACCAGAGCGTCAGGCGCTGGGGCGGTTCCAGCACTTTGGCCGCTACCGGGCGCAGGCACTGGTAGGCGAAAAACATGCCTCCCACCCAGATAACGGCGGCAAGCAGATGCAGGCTAATGGCCAGGGGCATAAGGGAATTCCTGTTCGGTGTATGGCACTCGATGGGAACACAGAAAGTCGCAGCCGGGAAGTACCCTCAGGGCTCGACCACAAATAAAAAGGCGCCGTGGAGTGCGGCGCCTTGTTTATCCGAAGATTTCCCCGGATGGGAAACCAGCAGCGTGGAAAATCAGTGGATTACCAGGAAAAACACACCTGCGCCACGCTGGACCTGCAGCAGCACAGGCCCCTGCTCTTTCTGCAGGGCTCGAGCAACATCCTGTGTCGAACTGACCTTGATGCGATTGACACTCAGCAGCACGTCATTGACCCGCAGGCCGTTGGCCGCCGCCATGGAATCCTGCGCCAGCGCCGTGATCTGCACTCCGGAGCCCTGCGGGTTTGGCCGCAGGCTCACATTCTGCAACAGCGGGTGCTCCACCGCCGAGGCCCAGTCCACCGACTCACCGACATCGACCTCAAGCATCAGGGTCTGACCATTGCGAAGCACCTCCAGCATCAGGGTTTCGCCTATATCACTGAAGGCAATACTGTTGCGCAGCTGCCCGGTTGTCGGTGTCGCCTCACCATTGACCGCCATGATCAGGTCACCGGCCTCGAGCCCCGCCTTGTCGGCTTCGGAGTCTTTTTTGACATCGGTCACCAGTACGCCTTTCTGGCCGTTGGGCAACTTGAAGGCCTTTTGCAGTGCCGGTGTCATGTCCTGAATCGCCACGCCGATCTGACCACGCCTGACCTCGCCATGTTCCAGAATCTGCGCCGCACTGGCCTGGGCCATATTGGCCGGAATGGCAAAACCGATCCCCACATTGCCACCGCCCGGCGCGATGATAGCCGTATTGATGCCCACCAGCTCACCGCGCAGATTCACCAGAGCCCCACCGGAATTACCCGGGTTGATCGAGGCATCGGTCTGGATAAAGTCTTCGTAGCCTTCAATACCCAACCCGGTGCGTCCCAGAGCGCTGACCACGCCGGTGGTGATCGTCTGACCCAGGCCGAAGGGGTTACCGATCGCCACGACGAAGTCACCCACCCGCAGACTGTCGGAGTCCGACAGGGATACGGCACTGAGGTTATCGGCATCGATCTTCAGCACGGCGATATCCACCTCCGGGTCGCCCCCCACCAGCTCGGCCTGAAAGGTGCGGCCATCCACCAGCGACACCTGAATCTCGTCCGCGCCCTTGATGACATGGAAGTTGGTAATGATCGAGCCCTCACCGGCATCCACTATGACACCGGAACCAGCGCTGGTCTGACGACGCCGCGGGCGTGGCCGGGCCTGCTCTTCTGGAAGATTGAAGAATCGACGGAAGAAAGGGTCCTGCAACAGCGGATTCTGCTGCTGCGCCTTGCTCGTATAGGTGGCGATATTTACCACCGCCGGATTCACCTTCTCCAGCATGGGTGCCAGCGAGGGTAGCTCGCGTCCCTGGCCGTCGGTCATTGGCAAGCCTGCCAGGCTCCAGCCCGACAGGGTGCTCAGCACCAGAATCAGC